>CASBQA010000224.1 GCA_949127635.1 Nostocales cyanobacterium PMM_0069
CATCGTCTTGGGAACCGCTCCCATCGTCTTGGGAACCGCTCCCATCGTCTTGGGAACCGCTCCCATCGTCTTGGGAACCACTCCCGTAACTTGTGGAACCATATCAAAAATCCTTAACTGAACTCTATTTCTTTATAAGCCAAATAAACAGCTTCCAAAAAGACATCGGGGACAACGTTTTCTGGTAGCTTTTGTAAATCGATAATGTCTTGAACTTGCTTAGTCAACTCTAGAGCGAGATTCATTCTTGCTTTTGTTGACATGACACCACGTCTAAGTAAATATTCGCGAATCACAGCGAAATCATCAGGCAATAATGCTGATAAATCGGTAACTAGCAGCAAATGCTCATATATCGGCTTTGCCTCTTCAGAAATTGTTAAAGTTGTTGATGCAAGAGGTCTTTGAACTTGAATTACAATTGTACCGGCGGCTAAATCGCCTAAGCGCTTTTCCCTATTATTAAAGATGATAAATAAAGCGCCAAGATAGAAAAACTCATCAACTGGTCTAAGCAAAGCCCGTAATGTTACTTGTTGCAAACCAACAGGTCTACCATCATCTCTAACAACGCGAATTTTCGCAAAGCGTTTGCCGGGGGTTTGACCATGCCATAAAGTTTCAAAGAAGACAAAGTATCCTGCGTAAATAGCAAAGCTGGTGATGAAGCCGATCGCTATTAACCACAAATTCGCCTGTTTGCCAAAAATCCCCGTCCACAAATCTCCTAACTGCACAGCAACAGTCACCCAGACAACAATAAACAGCGTGGCGATCGCAGCCAAAATGAAATAATCAATTAACAATGCCCAAGCGCGATTACCGATGCCGGCAAGAGTAAATTCTAGTTCTACACTTTCTGGGGTGCGAAATTTAATTCGGTTGAATAAGTGCATAGCAGTTTGTATACTTAAGTTTAAATTTCCCGGTCTCGTAACTTCAATCCCATCCCTTCCCGACGACTCCGCAAGTCATAATAAACTACTGCCTTGATTGACTGCCAAAAAGGTACAACCAACGCAGCACTTATTAAAGTAAGAATTAGGTTCGATAGCTGCAAAAGAGCAGCGTAAGCAGAATTTTCTTGAGTTAAAGATGCTAAAGCTACCCGAATAATACCGCTAAGAATAGTAAAGGGAATTTGTATCGGTATCGTAATTAAATAACCCACAAATAAAATTGCTACAATTCTCCAAGCATGTCCTTTTGTTAATTCCCAACTGCGACCAATCGTCGAGCTTCCATCAATATTGTCTTCAATAGCCAGGGGAAGTTCCACAACAAAAAAGCGAGCTTGTACCCAAAGCATAGCAACAAATAAAAGTGGAATTAAAATGAGTGTAAACAGAAAAACAACCAGAATAATAGTTGCACTTGGGGTAACACCTGCGGTAATACTACCAATAAAAAAAGCGGTAACAATCCCAATCAAAATAGAAAAGGGAATGATTAAAGCCAGACTGATTCCAAACATTAACAAACCCATGATAAAAAACTGCCACATGCGCGAATTGACAATTCTGCGACCTCCTTCAACAGATTCCGGTTGATCCACCAATTCACCAAAGGCTAACCGAGATATTAAAGCCAAAGTTGCCCCACATTTTGCCCAACCATAAATTGGTACAAATATCCACAAATAAGCATTGAATCCCAGTTTAAGATAAGACTTGAGGTGAGAACGATATAACCGCAGTCCGGCACTGACGACATTGCCGAGGCTGAGTGGTTGTATTGGGCTGGGAGAACCGTAATTAAGAGACATAATGCTAAATTCTGTTGTAAATTAAGTTTGCAATTTGAAGCTATCTTAAGATAACTTCAATTAAGTATTCCCAAAGTTTATGAATATTCAACGTTGGATTTCTCGACGAGAACCAAACTGGCAGCGTCTAGATATATTATTAAGACAAGTAGAAAAAAAAGGAATCAAGTCACTGCAAGGAGCGGAAATTAGAGAGTTAGCGAGTTTATACCGTTCAGTGGCAGCAGATTTAGCCCGCGCTCAAACTCAGAAAGTAGGCAATACTTTGACGGAAAGTTTACATTTTTTGACAACTCGCGCTTATACGCAGATTTATCAAGGTTCAAGACGACAAGAATGGCAAGCGGTGGTGGAATTTTATAGTTGGGGATTACCAGCAGTGGTACAGCAAACATTTTTATACATTGCTGCTGCAACTGCGATATTTTTGCTGGGGGCATTAATTGCCTGGTGGTATGCGTGGCAAGATCCCACCTTTATATCACTTCTCGCCCCAGAAAGCTTAATTTCTCAGGTACGAGATCAGCATAAATTGTGGATGGGGTCAATAGTCGGGATTGAACCTTTAGCATCCAGTAATATTACGATTAATAACTTATCAGTATCCTTTGGTGCGATCGCAGGTGGGATGACAGGGGGAATTTACACCACATTTTTGTTATGGTTCAACGGTTTATTAATTGGTGCCCTTGCCACTTTAGTCAGTCAAAATAATCTTGCTTATCCTTTTTGGGCGTTTGTATTTCCCCACGGTTCCCTAGAATTACCCGCCATCTTTTTTGCTGGTGGTGCAGGTTTTTTACTCGCCAGAGCAATTTTATTTCCCGGAAAATATAACCGTCGTGACGCACTCAAATTTTACGGTTCTTTGGCAGTGCAATTACTATTTGGCATTATCCCAATGTTGATAATTGCTGGTACTATCGAAGGCTTTTTTTCTCCCAATCCTAGCGTACCAAATCCGCTTAAATATCTTGTGGGAATGAGTTTATTTGTACTTTTGGTAGCCTATTGCAATCGTCAACGGTAATATATAGCAATCCTAAATCATTCGTGAAAAATTAGATCCCCGACTTCTCGAAGAAGTCGGGGATCTGGACACCGCGCATTTTCACAACTCAAATAGGATTGCTATAGTAAACTCAAATCCTGAAAAAAATCAATTCATCAGCAATTGCTGATTATCCTGCCTCTGTTATCAAAGCTCGGATCAAATTATCTTTAATCATCAATAGACAAGCGATTTCTAAGAAACTTGCCTGTAACATTTCTAGGGGAATTTCCTTGATTTTCTCGTTATAACATGAGAGCATTAACCTTTGTTCAATCGTCAACTCAAAGTATTCGGGTTTAAGTTCGGGAAGCATAAGTCCTGATCCTTTTTTGATAAAATATTTTGTGTCAAAAGCTCATCCTGTTCTTGAAGCGGTTAGTGCCGCTTATTTTTAACTTCTTCACATGCACCCCTTTTTTCCTTTCCCCTTTCCCCCTCCCAGATTGGTGATGCTAACTTGGAAATGTCAGATTTAATTGCTTTTCGAGATTCGCTTTCGCTTCAGTATATGTAGAGACATCCAAAATGCGTTGAGCGATCGCGTATGAAGACTGTTGACAAGTCGCTAAAGAGGCAAGCACAGCCACAAACTCATCAACATCCAGGGGTTTGCTGAACCACAAATCAAACCCGTGGCAAAGACCACGTTGACTCATGTTTTCACTGTCATAGCCTGTCACAGCAATGGCTATTATTAATTCACCTCGTCGCGTCTTGTTTCTCACTTGCTGAATTAAGGCATAACCATCCTCACCAGGAAAGGCAATGTCACTTACGAGGATATCAGGTTGCCATTGTCCAAATATTTCCAAAGCGAGCTTAACTGAAGATGCTGTTTGCACCTGGACACCATACCATTGCAGCAGCACCGAAAGCATAAGACGGCAATCGTCATTATTGTCTACAATGAGTACTCGCAGCCCTTGAAGAGATGAAAGATTACTCGAAAATACATTATTTAGATACATTGTGGCTCCCCTGAAAACTCATATAGTTTTTGCTTAAAGACTTGTGATGATTGTCCGCAGCAAGCGATGGCAGCTTTGCTTTCTAGAGAGAGAATTTTAAGGTTTTTGCACTTTCTGCCTGGAATAATTACAATTAGCATGACACCCTAATGTTGGAAATGATGTTTGAGTAAGTCTTTCAAAACGTATAAGTTGTATCGGTTGTATTAAAAACACTCAAATCGTTACAAGAAAACCATCCATTATGGGGTGCAGGTTTCATACATCAACCGCTTGATGCACTTTACGCCAAACCTGGGGAGGGAATCCGTAGTGTTGGCGAAATTGGCGGGAGAAATGACACGGATTTTGATAGCCTAGTGATGTGGCGATTTCCTCGATTGTCTGGTTCTTTGTTTGCAGTAGTAAACAAGCCGCAGTCATCCTGCGTTTGACAATCCAGCGGTTTACAGTTTCTCCTGTCAGCTTTCCGACTTGGTTAGTTAAATAAGCTGGTGAATAACCAAGTGCTTTAGCAACATCGGACAGACTAATTCCTTGGTGATAATTAGCTTCGATGAAGTCGAAAACTTTTTTGAGTTGGGGAATGCAGGGGAAGCAGAATTTAGGATTTGCGATCGCTGTTTGCTCTAACTTGAAAGCTGACTGGAATTCGGTTGCGTAATAATCTAACAGAGCGATTCGCTTTTGCAGTTGATGTGCGATCGCATGAAGCAATTCTTCGACTATAAAAGGTTTGGTCAGATAGTCATCTGCTCCCCCATCCATACCTTTGCGGAAGTCTGTCTTCGTGTCGCTGCCAGTGAGAAAAATAAACGGGATAATTGCGGTCACGGGATCTTCTCTCAGAGTATCCAGCACCTCGTAACCATCAACAAGAGGCATAAAAATGTCGCAAAGTATTAAGTCTGGTAAATGCGCTTGTGCTTCTTGAATGCCAATAAGACCGTTTTCTGCCGCGATCGTCTCAAAACCTTCAATGGCAAGACTGTCCAAGTACATGTTACGAGTCTTAGTATCATCTTCAATTACGAGAATTTTTCTGGCTGACTGCATCATTTGTTTCACTGGCTAAAGTTTTTTTAGTTATACTCATACACTTTTGCCCTGCAAATAATTTGTCAAGCTAGCAAGTATTCATCGACACTCTTTAAATGTTTCAATCTCAAATATGACAGATGGGTGCTTGAAATCAGGTATTGGCAAATGTTTGAAATGTATAAGATGGGTTAATAGTGTTTAAATTCATCACAAAATATTGAGAAATTAATAACACATCACTAAAACTTATTATTCAGAGTCTTTGACTTATACCTATAAGCACAAAACTCAATATTCATCAACTCTTTACAGGATGAATTCCACAAGTTCACTCTGTTAATTTCAGTATAAGAAACATTTAAATTGTTTTATTTTAACGACTTTAGTAAATTAAATTACTTAAGCTTTGTCTAAATTAAATAAAGCCGAAGGTTTTTAGCATGGAAAAAGCTTTAAAATCAAAGTATTGTATTAATTAGGAGTGACGGCTAATACATATACACGAAACACAAATTAGGGATTTTAGCCTTTGTTCACTGCTTTGCAGTACCTGAAACAACCAAATATCGTCATTCATATTATGGTTAATTTGAGATCGTAGGTAATTTTTATTAATGAAAGTTTAAGTTGTAGATTTTAATATTCTGGTCTTTTGCCTCATGGTTAAGCGATCGCTCGAAGCATCACTCAGCGGCATTCAACAGGCTAAAAAAGCGTTTGCTCGCAAGAGGTGGACTCAGGAAAATTTAGCGCTTGAAGTCAACTTAAAAACTCGACAACCCATTTGGCGATTTTTCAGCGGACGACCAATTGAGCGTCATACCTTTTTTGAAATTTGTTCTGTATTGGAATTAAATTGGCGAGAGATTGCGGAAAATCCCCCAGCAGAATTTTCTGAAAGAGGAGAACTCGCGCAGGCTACTGGCTTGAATATTGATGCGTTGGTGCAAATGGTGCGATCGCAACGCCAAGACAAAATTCAAGACCAGTGCGGCATCTTGCAGTTATTAGATATCAGTCATCCTGTGGGAATCGATGACATATATATTGATGTCAATATTTTGGAGGAAATCGAAAGCCTTCAGTGGCTAGCTCTAGCTGATCTGCAAAAGCTTGGTCCAGAACAATTTGACCGTTTTGGCTTAGGTGAGGTTGACCAAAAACAAATACCGGGTATGCGGGCAGTCGAAACCTACTCCAAGCTTCGGGTGCTAGGCAAACCGGGGGTAGGTAAAACCACATTTTTGCAACATCTCGCCATTCAGTGTAACCAAGGCGCATTTGCGGCAAACCAGGTTCCTGTTTTCATCACACTGAGGAGTTTTGCGGAATCACGGGAACGCAGCGACTTAAGTCTATTAAATTACATCCGCCTGGAGTTTCTCACCTCTGGAATTTCCGAGGAGTCAGCGATTGAAAAATTACTTCAGGCAGGGAGAGTGTTGCTGTTGCTTGATGGGATCGATGAAGTTCTCAAGCAACAGAGCAATGCTGTCTTAAAAGAAATTCGCTCTTTTTCAGACAACTATCACAAAAATCGGTTTGTGGCGACCTGTCGAACGGCATCTCAAAAGCTCAGGCTTCGAGGCTTTACCGATGTTGAGATTGCCCCGTTTACTCAAGCACAAATCCGAGCCTTCGCTGAAAAATGGTTTGTCACATTCACCAAGACAAACGCTACTGATGGGCAAGCGGAGGGAGTTGAGTTTATTCAAAAGCTGGACGAACCCTCAAACTGGCAATTTCTCCGACTCGTCGTCACACCTTTGTTTCTGCATCTTGCTTGCTGGGTGTTTCATGGTCAGGGAAAATTTCCGATTAAGCGGACTGATTTTTATAAGCAAGGGCTAGATTTGCTTTTAGGTAAATGGGATGAAGCCAGAGGCATTGAGCGAGATGAGATTTACCAAGGGTTTTTATTACCCCAAAAGCTAAAGTTATTAAGTCAGATTGCGGCAGCGACGTTTGAGAAGGGTCAGTACTTCTTTGAGCAACGTGTTATTGAGCAATATATTGGGGACTTTATTCGTAATCTGATCGATGCTCCAATTGAGCCAGAAGAGCTGCAACTAGAAAGCGAAGCGGCGCTGAAGGCGATGGAAGCGCAACATGGGCTACTGGCAGAACGAGCGCGGGGAATTTTCTCCTTCTCCTATCTGGCGTTTCAAGAATACTTCACAGCGAGAAACATCGTTGCCAGCCATAACTTACAAGCATTCGAGCAAGCTCTCTCTGGGCTGGTGAGTCACATTAACGATCCTCACTGGCACGAAATCTTTCTATTGACGGCTGGTATGCTCCGGAGTGCAGATTCGCTGATGCAGTTAATGAAGCAACAGATTGATAGACTAGTCGGCTCTGACCCTTACTTACAAGAGTTTTTGACCTGGGCAAGCAAAAAATCAAAGGATACGCTGTCGCCACCTAAGGTTGCGACATCTCGAGCCTTTTACCTTGCTCTTGCCCGGACTCCTCACCTGGTTTCTCACTTTACCCTTGCCAGCACCCTTGACCAGGGGATGTTTCTAGATGCGGCATTGGATGACTTACTGGTAGAGTGTGCTGTAGACCGCAGCCAGGATTTTGCCCATGCCTATGTCTGTGGAGAGGCGCTGAACAATATTCTGGTTATGGTTCTGGATGCTGGACTTTATAAGTCTCTCGAACAACTCAAAGATGAA
>CASBQA010000225.1 GCA_949127635.1 Nostocales cyanobacterium PMM_0069
GAGCGGAGCCGAAGTATGGGGGGAAAGAAGAATTATTCTTTTTGTCCCCTTGTCCCCTTGTCTCCCTTGTCCCCTTGTCTCCCTTGTCCCCATCAATTTCCTTCGGAAGATCCGCTAGGTCTGAGTCTATCCCGCCAAGACTGACTTGGTGAGGAATTTGAGGAACTGGGTTTGCTGTTTGACTCTGGTGCAGAGGTACGAGTTTTTCTAGGTGATGAAGAGGAAGAATCTGATTCTACTCGTCTAGATCGTCGTGAAGAAGACCCAGAGGAAGAATCGCTAGAATTTGATTCTTGACTTCTGTAGCGACGCCTTCTCGATGAACTTGATGAAGATTTATCATCTTGTTGCTGATAGCGTCTTCGGCTGGGTCTTGGGGTATTGTCTTGTTGCTGATTATCTTGAGAATAGCTTCTCCTGTATCTGAGTCTTCTGGATGAGCGATCGCTATTATCAGAATTATCAGAATTATCAGAACTTACTCGTTGACTTCCCCTTCTATTATTGCCATCATCATCTGAGTTATCCCCATCATCTTCAACCGGACGGTTAACAATTCGATTCGGCTTGACCCGCTGCGCTGTGATGGTGCCTTTACGACCTTCTAACTTCGGTCGAGAGGGAAACTTTTCTATCGGCATTCCTTTTACAGCTACTTCCATAAAATCATGCCAAGTAGAAGCAGCACTACTACTGCTACCCCAAGTAGGTTTGTTATCGTCGTTACCTAGCCAAACTCCTGTAACTAATTGGGGAATATAACCAATAAACCACAAATCGCGGGCTTCATCAGAAGTACCTGTTTTTCCGGCTACGGGTCGATCTAATTGGGCAGCGCGACCTGTACCATCTTCTACTACATTCCGCAGCATCCAGGTCATGATAGCAGCGCTGTCAGGGTCGAGAGCCTGCACCGGCTGATAACTAGCTTTCCATATTTCCTTGCCTTGGCGGTTGAGGATGCGGCTAATACCGTGAACTTCTGTATGTAACCCTTCGTTGGCAAAGGTGCCGTAAGCGCTGGTTAATTCCAACAAATTCACTTCATTAGAACCAAGTGCCAAAGAATAAGTCGGTTTAAGTGGAGATTTAATCCCCATATCATGAGCTAGTTTAATTGTTGGTTCAAATCCGACATCGATCAACACCTTCACCGCAATGATATTAATTGACTTGGTGAGGGCTTCAATCAAGTTCATCGAGCCGTGGAAATTTTCACTGTAGTTTTTCGGCTCATAGCCATCAACGACGAACGGTGCATCCTCGTAAGTATCATAAGGATTTTTGCCGCTAGCGATCGCCGTCGCATAAACAAATCCTTTAAATGTTGAACCAGGTTGACGCTGTGCCTGGGTAACGCGGTTAAATTGGTACTTGCCAAAATCTTTTCCGCCAACCATCGCTTTAACTTCACCGGTACGGGGGTCAATAGTAACCATTGCCGCTTGCTTAAAGTTCTCCCAGCGTCCTTCATTTTGCAGTATTTTGGCAACTGCTTTTTCTGCGGCTTTTTGCCAAGTTGGGTTAATAGTAGTTTCTACCACCAAACCGCCACCCGCCAGCACATCGGGGGAAACATATTTCGGCAATTCTTTCTGAATGTAGGTGGTGAAATAGGGTGCTTCTACTTGCAATCGCTTGGGCAAACTGCTTTGCAAGTTGATTGATTCACTACTCGCTGCTTGTCTTTCGGCGGCTGTAATAAAACCATCTTCTTGCATCCGTTGCAATACCAGATTTCGCCGTTGTTTGGCGGCTTCTGGATTGCGATCTGGGGCGTATACGCTTGGTGCTGGGGCTAATCCGGCAATTGTCGCCATTTCTGGCAGTGTCAGTTGATCTACTGTCTTGCTGTAGTATACCCAAGCCGCATCACCAACTCCGTAAGCTCCCGAACCCAAATAAACTAGATTCAAATAACGTTCAAGAATCTGGTCTTTAGATAATTCTCGCTCCATTTTCTGTGCGAGTCGGACTTCTTTGAGCTTACGCAAAACTGTCTTTTCTTGTTTGAGAAAGAGAATTCGCGCTAGCTGTTGGGTGATGGTGCTACCACCTTCTACCACATTTTGCGATCGCAAGTTATTTAAAACCGCTCTGGCAATTCCCTGAGCATCTACTCCATGATGTTGCCTAAATCTTCTATCCTCTGAGGCAATAAAAGCTTTTTTCAGATTATCGGGAATTTGATTTAATTGCAGCTGTTCTCTGGTCGCTTCTCCTTGCTGTTGCAAAATACTACCATCACTAGCTTTGATGGTCAGTGTTTGCTCGCGGACAACGACGTTCAGCTCAGATTTATCCGGCAAAGTGCGATCTATTGACCACACAATATGACTGATACCTACAATTCCACCACTCACACCCAAGCCTAACCAAAACAAGGGACGACGATAAAACGGTTTATTGCCACCGGGAAGTTTAGCAATGATTCCAGATGATACACTTCTCACCCGACTCAGTAACTGCTTTATTCCGGACTTGCTTGGTGTTTCATTTGTAGATTCCTCGCTGGGGTTTTGATTACCTGGAGGTATCAAATCGGGAGAGGATTCTTCCGTATTATTGCCCTGAGGCAATCCCGGTTTCTCTGTGTTTGTATTACTCAATTTAGTTGATCGTTCCTTGAACCAGGATTTAATCTTCGCCACAGCATCTAATTCGCAAATATCGTAGTTTTTCGCAGTTAAGCGTAGGAATAGCTGTCTTTGTTGTGCAGTTTTCTAAAATCAGATAACTTGCCACCAATTCTCTTGCCATCAACACGGACTTCTAATCTTGTACTTGATTGCACTACGACGCGACCGACAACACCTTTACATAAAGCTATATCGCCTGTATTCCACCCATGAGTATAGGTAGTACGTGGTTTTGAGCAAGGAAATCCAAGCTTGTTTACTCGGCATAACCTTCTAGTCCCCAAACCTGTTGACTTAATCAATAACGGCTTTGCTGTCAGTATTTTTAACGAAAGGCAATCGCCAACACAGGCAGCGTCGATCCAGTGAGTTTTGGGCAACTCAAGCTTTCTGCGATTAAATTTCGTTTTGCCTCCTGAGGCTACGATCACAGGTAATCTCGTTTCCTTTAGGGCATTAAACAATGTCCAACGAGTGGAATTAACCGCCGCAGCATCTTTTAATGGGCATTTTGCTTGAGATAATACTCTTTTTAGGACTTCAGGCTTCTTAGCCAAGAATAAAGCTACGTCTTGAGTTCCTTTTTTGATATTGCATTTTTCGCAAGCCAAACACAGATTTGATATCCTATTAGTGCCAGATGAAGCTCTGGGCTTAATATGTTCTATCTGCAAAGGTACGTTTTCCACATTACAGTAAGCGCATTTTCTACTCCATTTTTCTAATAGATACTCGCGTACTTCGTATCCCTGTAATTCTCCTTGTTGATACTCTATCCCTGATATCTCAGGGTTTTCTAGTTGCTGTAAATCAAACCTTACTAACTCTTGAAATATTTCAGCAATTGGTGCAAAGCTGATTAGCTTGTTAACCCATGTCATTGTTGTTTTAACTCGATGTTCTAAGCTAGGGGCAAGCCATCCAGAGCGTCTAACCCTATTTAAAAACCTCGGTTTTCGATAGCGTGTATGTCTATTGCGGCGACTTCTACGCACGGCTTTACGAGTTTCTAATTCACCTTTTATAGCCTGCCCCCGATGCTGTAGTTCAGCACCAAAAATAACTTTACCTTCTTGAACTAATGCAATTCCTGTAGTTTTAGAACCGGGGTCTAATTTGATTTTTATTGGCTTGACTGCGATAGATGGAAAGGCATCTTTTAAAATAATGGTAAAGGGATGGCGACGAAACACAGATGCTTTTTTATCAGTCAGTATTTTTCTCGCTGTTCCTGGATGAACTGGGTCTAAAGGACGTTTGTTTGTATCAAGTACTAAGACAAAATTTGACATTTTATTTTCTCCCTTTCGGGGTAATGTTTGCTTCAACCAAGTTAAATCGGCTTGTTTAGTTAGCTCACTTCCCTTTCGAGATGTTTAAAGACTAACGACAGAGCAAAGAACTAGCGAATTCCAGGGTGTCATGACCGATGTAACGGCTCCTAACCGAAGTTAGGGGTCTGGTTCAACCTGTGCAATCATGCGTATTGCTACGCTTGACTACGTTTTACAGGTATCCCACGTCATTTCCTCGCCCAAGGTAGTTACAAATTAACCACGATGAAAAAAATGGGATTAGCGCACCTCGTTTGTGTTAGTATAATATCCCATAAATAATTAATTGAATTCATTACGAAATAATGTTTTTTGATAATTGGTGTATTGTGCTCTTTAACTTTATACACTAAGTAAGCAGTATTGTTCGCAGTGAAAAAAGATTGATGAACATAAGTGCGATCGCTCTCGGTAGTAATCTGGGCGATAGAAGTTCAATTTTAACAGCCGCTATGGAAACTTTAGCGCAAACACCAGGCATTATCCTAAAAGTTACATCAAGTTGGTATCAAACCAAAGCTGTAGGACCACCACAACCAGATTACTTGAATGGCGCGGCGATTCTGCAAGCAGAAATCACACCGCAGGTGTTGTTAGCAACTTTGTTCGCGATTGAAAGCAAATTTGGGCGCATTCGGACTGAACGCTGGGGAGCGCGATCGCTTGACTTGGATTTGTTATTATATGATGACTTAATTTTGGATACACCAGACCTGCAAATTCCCCATCCGAGAATGTGCGATCGAGCTTTCGTACTAGTACCCCTAGCCGAAATCGCCCCAAATTTAATTGAACCAGTTTCTCAATATGAAATTAAAGAACTGGTGAAACAGGTAGACAGTTCTGATGTACATTTATGGATGGGCAATTAAGATTACCACCGATAAACGCAGAAAAAGCCTGAGCGTGACAATTCATCTCCAGAATTATCTGTGTATTATTAGACAATATAACTTGACTATGCCATTAGGTAGAGAATTACCACAACTGCTGAAACAACGCTTGTTCTTCAAAGGACGCAAGTTCAATTTTGAAGTCAATCGCTTGCGTTTACCCAACAAATCGGAAGGAGAATGGGAGTGTATTCGTCACCATGGTGGCGCTTTAGCCGTACCCGTAACCCCAGAGGGTAAACTTATACTCGTGCGACAGTATCGCTTTGCAGTTCAAGGACGTATATTAGAATTTCCAGCGGGTACCGTGGAACCGAATGAAGAACCTCAAGAGACAATTCGGCGAGAAATTGAGGAAGAAACTGGCTATCGTGCCAACAAATGGGAAAAACTAGGAGAATTTTTTATCGCTCCCGGTTATTCTGATGAAATTATCTATGCTTTTCTGGCGCAAGATTTAGAAAAGTTAGAGACACCACCACCACAAGAGGAAGACGAAGATATCGAAACAGTCTTTTTCACCCCCGAAGAACTAGAGAAAGCTATTTTCGATGGTGAACTTGTAGATGCTAAATCGATTTCTAGCTTTATGTTAGCGCGTCCATTTTTAATTTAGATTCGTAGTGAGCGCTGTACTCGCTCAAGATAAGCGGTAAACCGCTCACTACGAATATTAATCTTAACTAGCTTCAGCAGCAATAGCCGTGTAAACGCTGACTTTTTTGCGGGTTTTGCCCTTTCTTTCAAACGTTACCACCCCATCAATTAAGGCAAACAAAGTGTCATCGCTACCGATACCAACATTGTTACCTGGGTGAACTTTTCTGCCGCGTTGACGTACTAGAATGTTACCTGCGCGGACAGTTTCACTACCGAAGCGCTTCACACCTAGACGTTGAGCATTAGAGTCACGTCCGTTACGTGTACTACCTGTTCCTTTCTTATGAGCCATAATTTCCTCTTAGTGGGTAATGGGTAATGGGTAATGGGTAGTGGTTGGTTGATAGTGGATAGTGGATAGTGGGAATTTTAAGAGTGGGAAAGGGGAAAGAATTATTACCAATGCCCAATGCCCAATGCCCAATGCCCACCAACAACTAACAACTAACCACCAACAACTAATAATTATTCAACAACAGTTGCTTCAACAGGTATTGCTTCTGCTTCTTCAGTTTCAGCAGTTGTACCAACTGGAGCAGTAAATACCGTACCATTCAAGCTGATAGAATCAATCATCAGCCTAGTGACTTCTTGGCGATGTCCGCGCTTTTTGCGGGTTTTCTTTTTCGGCTTCATCTTGTAGACTAGAACTTTGCGATCGCGAAAATTTCGCATCACTGTTCCTTCTACAGTTGCCCCCGTCACTAACGGCTGTCCAATAGTAACTTCACCATCGTGCTGCACTAACAACACTGCATCTATAGTAACTTTCTCTTCGGCTTCGATATGAAGTAGTTCGATATCGTAAAAGCGACCTGGTTCAACTCTTAGTTGTTTGCCGCCAGTTTCAATGATTGCGTAGGTCATGGAATAATTATCCTTGAAGATGCCGTACAGGTAGCTGGCTTTCATCTCTTGTGGAGTAGCGATAAACCGCATGAATCCAGCTTTTGCTGTGTATCTACCTGATCCGAGCAGGAATTAGACAGCCAATTTTTGATTATATCTATACATTATCCTTAAGTCAAGAAAAATTTCCACAGAATAAATCTCTATTAATTTAATTTTTTTGGCGAAATCTTCTTTTTTGAGCGTGTAGCTATCAGAGACACAGAACAACACCGTAAATCCTGAGCAACGGGTAATGTTGCTCAGTTTTTTTCCTACTCTGAAAATTCATGAGTTAGTAGGATGGCTATATTTTATTTAACAAGTCGCGCATTTTTCTTTTTTTCTCCTTTTTAACAAAGTGTAAAAAATTGAAATAAACACCTTCTTATTTCTCTTAGTCCCCAGTCCCCAGTCCCCAGTCC
>CASBQA010000226.1 GCA_949127635.1 Nostocales cyanobacterium PMM_0069
CGCTTTCATTCCTAAAGATGGATATAGCTCATAGGTTAAACTTCTCCTAAATACGAGCATTCACCCAAATCGTTTCACTTACACACACTAACAACTAAATCAAGTAGCTGCAATATTTTTTAATAAGAATTTCTTAATACTTTTTTACAAATTGTATATATATAGAATGATTTGGGAGATAAGTTTTAATTAATACTTGCGGTTAATATCGTGATCCCCTGACAAGCAGTATAAAATAATTCGGCTACATCAAAAAAACTCAGCCTTCTTTTCAAGGAAAAGTGTCATAACTAATAGATATATTAGAGATAATAAAGATATATATAGCAGTTCTCAGTTGGGTGCCATACGCAAGCCTTATTGGGGAGTCAAAAGCCAGAATTGGTGGATAACTTTATATTCTGACTTCCCACTCCAGACTCCAAGTATAGAAAGCGTGAGAAGCCCGATTTTCTTATAAATCGGGCTTCTTATTTATCACGAATGATTTAGGATTACTATTTATTGTGCGAAATTAAACAATGGGAGACCATAGTGCTGAAATATTTAAGCCTTTGTGGGACATTGTTTGCTGCTAGCAATGCTATTTTTATCTCGTGATGCGTTTGCCCTGGAGTGTGGTCAGTTATTTATCAATATATGAAACCAGGTTGCGGTTGAGTAGCGGATGCCGAGGAACTAAGTTTGTGGCACTGTGGCTAGACAGTTGCAACGTCGATTCGTGGATACCAAACACTTCAACTAGATGAGCCTGTAACTGCCATTGCAACTGATCCCGCTGTTGGGCATCCAACGGTTCGATACGTATGTGGGCGCACAGGGCAGTTTGACCGCACCCGATCGCCCAAATCCTCAGTGTTTCAACTCTGCCCACGCCCGGAAACGATTGCAATGCGGCTTCAACGTCGCTAGGCTTGATCAAGCGGGGAGCATATTCTAGCAAAACCTCCAGGCTACTCCAGATCAAGGGAATGGCGCTCAGACCAGCAAAACAGGCAATCAATAGGCTCATCAGCGGGTCAATCCACCACCATTTCAGCCAGTAAATCACCAGTGCTGCTACCAGGATTCCCACCGAACTAAATGCATCAGCAACGATGTGCAGGAATGCTGCGCGGAGATTCAAATCGTCGAAACTGTGCTTGTGCAACAGCGTTAAATTCAAACCGTTGACAATCAACCCCAGTCCTGCTCCTAACAATAAAGGCAGACTCAAGATAGGTTCTGGATTCTGGAACCGTGTGATCGCTTCCCAAGCAATGAACCCGGCGATCGCTAGCAGTCCAAAACCATTTGTCAACGCTGCCAGAATTTCAACTCGCCCATGTCCAAACGTCGCCCGACCTGCCGCCGGACGCTCGGCAAACCAGCTTGCCAATAGTGTTAGCCCCAATGCACCGACATCCGAAAACAAGTGTCCAGCATCCGCCTGTAGCGATAGACTATGGCTCCACAGCCCAATACCAACTTCTGCTGGCAGAACACTGATCAGCAACGCCAGCACCAGCCATAATCGCCAGATTTTTTTCTGAGGCTGATTTTGTGAACGACTAAAGTCACAACAAGCGCACGAGCGATCAAAGGCAATTTCAGACCAATTCAAGTGCTGCTTAACCGAAAGCATATCGTAATATCTGATGTTTCTAGCTGTTTGTAATTGGGTAAGTACACCAAAGAAATAATGAACCAGAGATGAACACAGATAAATGTATCTGTAACTCATTCAAAACTCCTTCCCCTCTTTGCAAGTTCGGAGAGGGGAAGGAGGCGGGTGAGGTTTTGAGTTTTTTTTACAAGTGTTTACCTGGACATGATAGACAAGGGGGTAACTCTAATTTCAGACAAGCCCTTTTTATGAGGGATCTTGCGGTTCTTTACCAGTGATTGCCTCATACATTGCCTTGTAAATGTGAACCTGGTCTACTGCATTTGGAACGCCAGGAACATCAAATCCGTAGTTTTTGTAGCCCTTACCGATGTACTTGTCCAGCTTGAACGGTCTGCCCTGATAGTAAACTGGCACCGGACGACGAGTATGGCTGCCCCAACCGTATTTGTCTTCAGGAATTGACCCAAAGCTGTGACCCACAGAAGCCGAGTCAGTTTCAGAACCATAGGTAAGTGCTTTAGCGCCCTTGGTTCTCAGCAATTCTGGGAAGTTGGGATACAGTGTTAAATAATGGTCATGGTCTGCCGTGACAATTAGAACGTTCTTTTGCCAACCACCGTTACGCTCGATCCATTTCATTGCAACGCCTACAGCCTTATCAAAGTCGAGTACCGTACCAATGATGTTATCGATGTTGTTGTCATGAATTCCCCAATCAATATCGCCGCCTTCGACCATCAACCAGAAACCGTCCTTATCCTTGCCCAACACATTGAGTGCCGCTTGTGTCAAGTCTCCTAAGGTAGGATTCTCGTTCACCTCACGCGTAATGAAAGCCTCATTGGTTTCACCGGGCTGGAGTGGGCGATCGGTATCATTGACTGGTAGATCACCCCGCTTATAAGCATCGTTGGTACGGTTGTACAAAGAAGACTGACGGGCAAAGTTGGCAAGACCAGTAATGCTGTAATCTCCATCAGCACCGATAACTGGAATATTACCCTCTTGTCCTCTAGCACCGTAGAGTCCCAGCAAGCGTTCACCCTTGTTTGGGTCTATTTCTTTGGAAGTCTTTAGGAGAAGCTTCGCGGCATTCGGACTCCGTTCTAAGAAACGATAGCCGTAGCGGTTATTGGGATTCGATGAAGCAGGAGCTCTGCAAGCCTCTGCATCAGTGAGAGAAGTTTTACCTGTCAGTTCCTTATAGGTAGATGCTCTGATGTAGACGTAGTTGCAAGTACCTGCCTCTCTGTAACCGACTTGACCTGGTGTGTTTACTGTGTTGTCATGATCAAGGGGATGACCACCGCCTAGCAGCACCGTGGGTAGGAAAATGTCCTCTAGGTCAGGTCGATCTGGGTTTTCATTGAAATCCGGTCGAATAGACTGCTGAATAATGTTATCCAAGGTTGGATAGTCAGCATCATACTTGGTACGCCGGTTGACAGACGCTTCGGCGGCACCAGGTGTTGCGTGGCTGATGGGAACGGAGGTTAATAGACCTGTTGATTTGCCTTGCTTTCTCGCCGTTTGCAGAATCGTTTCCACAGGCTTTTCAAAGATGTCTACCATTGCGTTGTTGTAGCTCTTCACTCCTGTGTAGAGTGTGAAGGCAGTGTTGGCAGAATCTGGTAGGCTCAACTTGATGTATTCTGCCTGGCAGGTGAATCGATTAGGAATATCGTTAATAGATCTTCCTAATGGTACTGTAATGTCGCAAGGTGGTGGTGTGGCAGGTGTCCAGGGATTAGGACCGCCTCTTTCTGCCTCCCAACCCGTAAGATTACCCAACGATGGGTCTGTTGCACCACCCGATCCACTTGCTAAGTCAGTACCGGGATTAAACGGTAAAGGCTTAAAGGAAAACCCAGGACGAAGGTTGCTCTGACCGGTTATATTGTTAGTTCCATCCAATGCCGAGTTGCTAGTGGTAAACCTACCACTCCTATCGTCGAAAATGGTAGTACCGTAGGTCGTCGCATAGGTGTAGCCTTTCAGCTTCTGTAAATTCAGCCCACGACCTTCTCCACGGGTGTAAAAAGGACTACCGTTGGCAATGGCACCTGCACGCACAGGCTCCCAACCCATTCCATCACCAATCATGATGATGACGTTAACACCATTCCCGCTTACTTCCTGAGCAAAGGCAGGCTGTTCAATCAAGAACGTCGTCAAAAACAGCAAACAACTTGCCATCCATGCGATCGCTCGTACACGCTTTTCAAACCAGGAAATCATTGGGGTTGCCTTGAAAATTTATTTAGAAATGTTCCGTCAAAAGTTGAAATCGTCATCCATGAAGATCACCAAAACCTAATAATTCATCGCATTAATTTCGTAGTAAGGATTTTAGTCCTAGACTTTTTGAGCGAAGACAGCCTTTACTACGAAACCTTTAAAACAAATGCGATAGACCACTAGTAGCCATTAAAAATTTGGCAAGTGATTTGAATCCCTAGTGACTCCAGCCGACCAATAGTGAGTTCCGGGCGGGTTTTTTGGGGTGTACGCATGGGGGCTGGTTGCCGTTGAAGATTGCTGAGTGAGGGGCAATCCTACGGACAACAGAAGCACACAGGTCAAGCCAACTGTAAACCAGATCAATGTTCGTAAATGAGCTCTGAGGAATTGAATCATAAACACTACCTTGAACGCGGATAAAAAAAGTAAATGCCTAGCAATAGCCCATGAAGATAAACTGTGCACTTAACAACTAATGTCACTTTTGCCAAGAATGGGCTAATTTGCAGTGCGAAATCTACCATAGTCGATAATCTTTGTGACACTACAATGGTTAATATGTATAAATCTATACATTATTAACAACAAAAAAAATACTGTTTTGAAAATAGTATTTTGCTCTTTTCAAAACAAAAAAAATCTTAAAACCTAACTCTAGCAAGCTTTTTAAGCTATTTCATTGTTAACGTATAATCCCGTTAACATGAGTCTTTTGGCAATTTTAAGCGTTATTTGTCAAGCAGTTTGTGTATTTTTTTACGCTCACTAGAACTCACAATTAAGAATATCAAATGTTCAATTAATCAAACACTAACGTTTGGTTAATTTTAGGTAAAGTTTCCGGCTATTTCATTCTAAAAAGTTGCTTGAGTGTGTCTATCCCAACAGTTGGTTTGTTATTTTTGGGAATGGAAGCAGTTTCTGTACTGAAGCGTAGACAAAAAAGATAGAACAACTAAATAGAAATCAAGAGCGATGCATACTGTAGGGATGAATTGTCCTGATTGTGCATTTACTCGAATTAACAAGATAATTATATTTATCTAGGAACTACCCATACATTAGCCTGGTGGTTATCAATAGGGTTTGTCATATTCCACCTTACCATAATCAAGTTTAATGATTCGGTCTCCTAGATGAAAATAGCGATCGTCATGGCTAATTACTAATACTGTTTTGCCTCTATCCCGCAAATTTTGTAACAGTTGGGTGTAGAATATCTCTTTGAAAACTGGGTCTTGGTCGGCTGCCCATTCATCAAACAGATAAATCGGTCTATCTTCCAAGTATGCTGTGAGCAAAGCTAGTCTTTTACGCTGTCCTTGAGAAAGATTTGTGGTGGAAAGTTTGCCATTTTTAATTTTAACTTTGTGGTCGAGTTGCAATAGCTTCAAATATTCTTGGGCTTTAATATCTAAGTTAATATTTTCTAACCCTAAAAGCGTGTCGAATAAATAAAAGTCGGAAAACACCACAGAAAAATGTTGCCGATACCATTCTCGATTATGTTCGGTGATTAACTCTTTATCTAAAATAACTTCGCCGGTTTCCGGGATGTAAAGTCCGGTGATGAGTTTGGCTAATGTCGATTTACCGCTACCATTACCACCAACAATAAACACTAATTCTTGCGGATAAAATGTTAGATTAATGGGACCGAGAATAAAGTCGCTGTCTTCGGTGTCTGTGCGGAAAGTGTGGGTAACATCCACAAATTGTAAGCTGTGCCAAGAAGATTTAATTACAGGTGGAACTGTTGAGATTTCCCCTTGATTAGTCAAAGATAAACCGAGAGATTCTATCTTTTGTAAAGCAATGCCGGCTTTGCTTAATAAAGGCAGGTTGTTGATAATATTTTCCATTGGCAACATCAAATATGTGAAAGTCAAGATGTAGCCAGATAGTGTTTGCGGACTAATAGGAAAAAGATTGGGAAGCGCGAACAGGATAAAACCAATTGAGAAAAAAAACAGTAGTCTCCCCCAACTGGTAGTTGTGGCAAAAAAAGTCAACCCGCGAATATTATGGTTGCGAAATGTGGTAGCTGTTGATTCGAGTTGTTGGGTAAGGAAGACTTGACGACGTTTGTAGTGCAGTTTGAGTTCTTTGATTCCTTGGGTGATGGTTCCCAAATGTTTAAATAGTAAATCTTGATCGTCACGGGCTAGACTAAGAAAATGTCTCCCTCTTTGTAACATCCACTGACAACTAGCGATCGCTAAAATTGAAAATACTACAACCATCAGCAATACTTGCCAGGAAAGCCAAGTTATGTATACCAAGCAACCCATAACTATGGCAATATCAATGCAGAAAAAAGGAAGCTTCTGAACAGCATTGGCAATTGCTTGAACATCTTCAGTGAGGGTTGCTAATAAGCGGGGATTTCCCAACTTTTCTAAATGACTCAAGGAGGATGCGAGAAGTTGACGACTCAAACTCATCCGTAATTGCAAAACGGCATTTTCAGATAAGCGAATCAGCATCACTTGAGAAATTATACTGGTAATTAAAGCAACTGTTGCCAGCCCAATAAAACCCCAGGCTATCGATGTGAGGCGTGATGTGGCATTATTACTGGTAGCACCACTAATTAAGGCAATCAGGCTAGCACTGCTACCTCCACTCAGTAAACCGGTGCTGATGGCGATCGCTACCATTCCCCAAGAAGAACGCAGAAGGAAGGAAATCAAATTCATTTGGATTATTTGCCAATTATTTCGCTAACGAACCACAAAGGCATTTTATTTTGTTATATAAAAATGCATCTATCTAAAGTTAGATTAATTTGTCTTCATTTACCCAACGTTAATAAAAGTTACCTTGATACTTCTTTACTTATGGTTCTATATTGTCTGAAAGGGCAAATTGAATACAGCAAGTGAGCTGCTTTGTGGAAAGTTGCTAAGTACTATAATGTATTGATTAGTAGCTTTTTTAAACGCACTCGTAGCGCTAAGGTTAGCGCAAAGTTTCGCAGAGTTTTTTTTCAGATTTTCGTTATGAATTTATGCTGCCGTTGTATTAAGATTGCCTAAGCCTCAACGTCTCCAATCCCAAATCCCAAATCTAAAATTGGTATGATTGCTAATCTTAAATCTTTGGAAAAGCCAATTTCTCTGGGGGAATTGCCATCCGCTGCTAATAAAAGAACTTCTTACGTTCCTTTGCATCATCGAAACATCCTCTGTATATTTCCTAAGTACAGCCGTTCCTTTGGTACTTTTCATCACGCTTACCCGCTGATGGGTAATGTTAAGGCTTTTATGCCACCCCAAGGTATTTTGATTGTGGCTTCTTATTTACCCGAAAAGTGGAATGTGCGCTTTATTGATGAGAATATCACTGAAGCTAACAAGAGTGATTATCAGTGGGCAGATGTGGTGATTGTTAGTGGAATGCACATTCAAAGACCACATATTAATAAAATTAATGAACTTGCCCATAAAGAAGGCAAAATCACAGTTGTGGGGGGACCTTCGGTTTCTGGTTGTCCAGAATATTATCCAGATTTTGATATTTTGCATCTGGGTGAATTGGGGGATGCAAGTGATCGCATGATTTCATATATTGACCAAAAGAGCGATCGCCCGAATGAGCAAATTCGCTTTGAAACTAAGGAACGTTTGCCCCTGAGCGAGTTTCCTACCCCAGCTTATCATTTGCTGAATCTCAATGATTATTTTTTAGCAAATGTTCAATTTTCCAGCGGTTGTCCTTATCGCTGCGAGTTTTGTGATATTCCAGAATTGTATGGAAGCGATCCCCGTATGAAAACTCCAGAGCAAGTGGTTGCTGAATTGGATACGATGTTGGAGTCTGGGAATCCAGGATCGGTGTATTTTGTGGATGATAACTTTGTGGGCGATCGCCGTGCCGCGATGAAGTTATTACCACATCTGATAGACTGGCAAAAGCGCAATGGCTATCCATTGCAATTTGCTTGTGAAGCGACACTGAATTTGGCTCAAAGTCCCAAGCTTTTAGAAATGATGCGCGAAGCTTATTTTTGCACAGTTTTCTGTGGGATTGAAACACCGGAAACTGACGCTTTGCAAGCTATTTCTAAAACCCATAATTTGAGTATGCCGATTTTGGAAGCGGTGAAAGTTTTAAATAGTTATGGGATGGAAGTTGTATCGGGGATCATTATCGGCTTTGATACAGATACACCAGAAACCGCAGATAGAATTATTGACTTTATTCGGATTTCCCAAATTCCTGTATTGACAATTAATCTGCTTCATGCATTACCAAAAACACCATTATGGCGCAGGTTAGAACAAGAAGGAAGACTCGTTTTTGATGAAAATCGAGAATCGAATATTGAGTATTTAATGCCTTACGAACAAGTCATGGAAATGTGGCAACGTTGCATTTCCACGGCTTATGACCCGGAATTTTTATATGAACGGTTTGCCTATAATATGGTGCATACCTACCCCAACCGTGTCAAACTTCCTAATAGTCCGGCTCGAACTTCTTGGGGAAATATTCGTAAAGGTTTAACTTATTTCACCAATATCTTATTGCGGGTAGGTGTGTTCGGTAATTATCGCTCTACCTTTTGGAAGATGGCAAAACCAGCACTGAAATCAGGTAATATAGAAGACTTAATTCACATTGGACTAGTCGGACACCATCTAATTAAGTTTGCCCAAGAGTGTACCAGAGGTGAAGAATCTGCCTCATTTTATTCTCAGAAATTACGCAAACCCCAACCAGGAAATCTGGTATAGTTTTTTGATAATATTCCTCACAAAACCTCCGCGTCACTTTGCGTTTACCTCCGCGTCACTTTGCGTTTAAAAAATAGTTTGAAAAAGGAGAGATATTAGTGAAAAAAACTCTATTCCTCAGCCCTCCTTCATTCGATGGGTTTGACGGTGGTGCAGGTTCCCGATACCAAGCAAAGCGAGAAATTACCTCCTTTTGGTATCCTACATGGTTGGCGCAACCTGCTGCCCTGGTACCTGGTAGCAAGCTTGTAGATGCACCTCCACACGAGCAAACTGTGGAAGATGTGTTGAAAATTGCTTCAGATTACGAGTTAATTATCATGCACACCAGCACACCTTCGTTACTTAATGATGTGAAGTGTGCTGAGGCAATTAAAGCGCAAAATCCAGATGCACAAATTGGCTTGATTGGGGCACATGTAGCAGTTTTACCAGATGTTACTTTACAAG
>CASBQA010000227.1 GCA_949127635.1 Nostocales cyanobacterium PMM_0069
CTTCAGACACACTCCCTTGTTTTAAAGAAAACTCGCTGCCTTTTCCCCAGTCCCCAGTAAAGAGTCCCGGAGCGCGACCTGTTGAAAAAATCACTCAGGTGTTAAATTTTACACAATTATTGCAGATTTACCACTAGGAGTAGGAGGATGCATAAAATAATCTCAAAGATACTAGCTAAAGTTAATGCCTGAACTTGAGGCATTTATCATCAAACCTGGATGGAGAAACGAATTTTGATATGTGTCGTTCAGTGTGGCTCTCGATATGTTATTATCTCGCCATCCTCCTTGGGGATACCTAACACTCTTGTACTTCGCCATTTTATTTGCAAGTTTTAATACTCGATTTGCCCAAAAACTTTGGGTAGGCTAAAAAGTCAAATCGTGAATAATAATTAACGCCTTATGGACAAAGACTTTTACCTACAGTATGCATCCGTTGAAGATAAACATTGGTGGTTTGTTGGTCGGCGTCTGATTATCGAGGAAGCGATTCGTAAACTAAGTTTACCAAAAAATGCCCAAATTCTCGAAGTCGGTTGTGGTACCGGTGGCAACTTGAGAATGCTAGCTCGTCACGGTCAAGTTTCGGCGATGGAGTTAGATGAAACCGCTTGTAAAATTGCCAATGAGCGGCAAGTAATTCCAGTAAAATTGGGTGGCTTACCTGATAAAATTCCTTTTAGCAATGAGTATGACATAATTCTCATACTTGATGTTTTGGAACATCTTGATGATGACTTGGCAGCCCTGACCGCATTGCATACAAAATTAAAGCCTGGAGGTTCATTGTTAATTACGGTTCCTGCTTACCAGTTTTTGTGGAGTCAGCACGATGAAATTAACCATCATAAACGTCGTTATATATTGAAAAATTTGCAACAGGTTGCGATCAAGGCTGGCTATACTGTGCATTACAGCAGCTATTTTAACTTTTTTTTGTTTCCTCTCGTTGCCGGCGTGCGTTACTTGCGTTCATCTTTAAAACTTGAAAGTAATTCTATTGATAACAGTGATTTGCATTTGCCGCCGAAACATATCAATAAGTTTTTGAGTCTCTTATTTGCAAGTGAACGTCACTTAATGAATCGATTGAGCCTTCCTTTTGGCGTATCTATTTTGCTTTTAGCACGCAAAAGTAAATCAAAGTTATGAATGTTCTGATTTTCAGTTAAGTGAGTTAATAAAAGTAAGTAAACTATAATTTTTCTGAAATAAATTTATAATACTTATTTAATAAACAGTGTATTTAAATGCTAAAAACACAAACAGGACAGTGAATCAACCAATCTACTCAATAGTTATACCGATTTATAACGAAGAAGAAAACATCACCGAGATGTATCGTCGTCTGAGTAATTTAATTGAGCAATTAGATGGTGAGGCTGAGTTAATTTTAATTGACGATGGAAGCCGCGATCGCTCTTTAAATATGATCCGCGAACTTCACCATTGCGATCGTCGTGTGCGTTACCTCAGTTTTGCGCGGAATTTTGGTCATCAAATTGCCGTAACTGCTGGTTTGAACTTGGTTCAAGGCAAAATTGCGATCGTTATGGATGCCGATTTGCAAGATCCTCCAGAATTAATTTTAGCCATGATAGAAAAATGGCAACAAGGCTATCAAGTAGTTTATGCCCAGCGTCTGTCTCGCAAACAAGAAAGTTGGCTAAAACGCTTGACAGCTTATGTCTTCTATCGCATACTCAGGGTTTTAGCGGATGTAGATATACCACCCGATACAGGTGATTTTTGCTTGATGGATCGGCAAGTGGTAGATATTCTGAATGCAATGCCCGAACGCAATCGCTACATTCGTGGTTTAAGAGCGTGGGTAGGTTTTCGCCAAACATCTGTACATTTTGAACGAGATCCTCGCTTTGCTGGCAAAGAAAAGTATACCTTCGGTAAGTCTTGGGCATTAGCAGTGAATGGAATAGTTTCTCTGTCAAAAGTTCCCTTGAGATTAGCTACTTATTTAGGAATGCTCTCAGCTGGTATAGCCTTATTAATGATAGTCTTAGTGCTGTACTGGCGCTTATTCGATCCAGCTTCTCCATTAATTGGCTTCACATTAATTACAATTGGTCTATTTTTCTTGGGTTCTGTCCAATTGTTTTGTATTGGCATTTTAGGCGAATACATTGGTCGTATTTATGAAGAAGTCAAAGGTCGTCCTGTTTATACTGTCAAGGAAATTGGCGATGTAAATCATACATCAACAACGCCCTCGTCTAAGCCATCTCATCATTCATCAATTTAATTTTTAGTAATATATATAAAAGCATTAATTTGGCATTTATCTTAACAATAATTAAAAGGAAAATTTTGTGACTTTACAAGAATTTGCTTTACTGTTGATGTCTGTTCTTGCCAGTGTAACAGGACAGTTTTTTTTAAAATTAGGCGCACTGAAGTTAGACAGAGTTAATTTAGGTAATGCTGTTAATTTAGTTTTGGGCATTATTACAATACCGGAACTTTTAACCGGATTAGCTTTCTACGGTATAGGTGCTGTTGCTTACATTCTTTTGTTAACTAGAGTCAATTTAAGTGTTGCCGGTCCTTCTGCATCACTGGTTTATGTTTTCTCAGTTTTGCTGGGTTACTTCATCTTTAAAGAATCAATTCCCTCGATCCGCTTAATAGGTCTAAGCTTAATTGTTGGTGGAGTTATATTAGTTGTCTGGCAAAAATAAATCAAATTGATAAATTAGAAAATAAATGAAAAATTCATTTCCTGAAAATATAAGCAAGCTAACAGCATATACAAGCCAAAACAAATATCAAATAAAAAAGATTTTGTTTGTAATAGCAATGTGGCTATCTAGCCGATTTTTCATAGCCGTTACTATGTTGTTCATTGCTCCTTTATTTTCCGCACCACCTAATGGTATAGCTGCCACATTTAGCTGGGATGTTTTCACTGCATGGGATAGTGTTTGGTATCAGCAAATTGCAACTAATGGATATCAACCTTCCGATAATGGAGCATTATATTCAACGGCATTTTTTCCATTATTTCCCTTAATTATCAGAATATTTATGAATCTTGGCTTGCCTTTTGCAGTGGCAGGCACATTAATAAATAGTTTTGCATTTTTAGCAGCCTTAATAATTCTGTATTTTTGGGTAAACGAAAGTTATGGTCAAAGTGCAGCACGGTGGACAACTGCTGTTTTAGCATGGTGTCCTTATTCGCTTTACGGAACTGTAGTTTACACCGAAGGACTGTTTTTATTATGCAGCATATCTGCTTTGCGAGCTTTCGATAAAAGGCAATATATTTGGACAGTTTTTTGGGGTGGATTAGCTACAGCAACACGAGTAACTGGAATAACACTCATACCTGCCTTTTTGTTTGTCTCCTGGAAAGAACGCAGAGGTTTAAAAGCCTACTTTGCTAGTTTAGCTGTAGGTAGCGGTATTGTTTTTTATAACCTGTATTGTCAAATTAAATTTGGCGATCCTTTGGCATTTCTTCATGCACAAAAAGGATGGCGTTCTTCAGTGGGGTTTGACTGGCAAGGTTGGCGGAAAATGTTGATGGAAATCGTCGTTGGTCAAACTAACGCAAATGGCTATATTCAAGAGCCTTGGCATTTATTCATATTTACAATTATTGTTGGTAGTTGTTATTTATTATGGCGTTTTCGCAGCAAGCTCGGTTCTGTTAAGGTACGTTATGGATTTTGTATTTTTTGGTTTTTGCTGTGGTTAATTACTGGGGATTCTTTAATTAGAATTGTACTCATTTTTGGTGGTTTGTATTTAGTATGGTTTTCTCGAAATAAAATTCCTTTGGTTGCTGTTATATATGGTTTTTTATCGTATGCGTTGATTCTGAATACTGGACTTGCAGCTTCTGTTGAACGCTACGCTTATGGTATTGTGTCGCTGTCGTTTGCATTTGGACTATTGCTTGCTCGTTATCCGCGTTGGGGATATGCAATTATGGGATTTTTTGCCATTGTTTTAGC
>CASBQA010000228.1 GCA_949127635.1 Nostocales cyanobacterium PMM_0069
GAATTACCCCCCTTAATCCCCCCTTGGAAAGGGGGGAAACAAGAGATTCTTGTCCCCTCCCCTTTACAAGGGGAGGGTTAGGGTGGGGTAATTCGAGGACTGGTAGTGATTCGATAACTTGTGTGTACACTGTAGCCTTACTAAGGAGAGGGGAGATAAAGCACAGCTTTGTCGGGGTGAGGTTTTGTATTTTATTAAATCCATATTCCTTAGAAAAAACTGCCCTATGACCACGCTAACTTGCTGCAATTATATTGACGGTCAATGGTTGAATGCTACACAGACATTAGAAAGTCGCAACCCAACCAACAAAAACCAAGTTATAGCCACTTTTCCCCGTTCTAATTCGGCAGATGTGGATGTAGCGATCGCATCTGCTCGTAAAGCTTACCACAGTTGGCGACTAGTTCCCGCACCGGCTAGAGCTGAATATATTTTTCGCGTTGGGGAATTGTTACTTCAGCATAAAGAGGAACTTGCACAGTTAATCAGTCGGGAAATGGGTAAAGCGATAACCGAAGCACGGGGAGATGTGCAAGAAGGTGTAGATTGTGCTTTTTACAGTGCTGGGGAAGGACGAAGAATGTTTGGACAAACGACACCTTCGGAAATGCCGAATAAATTTGCGATGACGATGCGGATGCCCATAGGAGTTTGTGCTTTAATTACTCCTTGGAATTTCCCGGTTGCGATTCCTTGTTGGAAAGCTATGCCGGCATTAGTTTGTGGTAATACTGTCATCCTCAAACCGGCAGAAGATACTCCCGCTTGTGCAACTAAGTTAATTGAGATTTTTGCTGAGGCAGGTTTACCGAATGGTGTGGTTAACTTGGTGCATGGATTGGGGGAAGAAGCTGGGAAAGCTTTAGTTGAACACAGTAATGTTGATTTAGTTTCCTTTACAGGTTCTTCGGAAACCGGCGCTTTTGTTGGGGCAACTTGCGGAAGCACTCACAAGCGTGTCTGTTTGGAAATGGGGGGGAAAAATGCTCAAGTGGTGATGGAGGATGCAGATTTAGAATTAGCGCTAGATGGGGCAATTTGGGGTGCATTCGGTACAGCTGGTCAACGCTGTACGGCTACGAGTCGGTTAATTTTACATCGCGATATTAAAGAGAAGTTTACCACAATGTTGAAAGAGCGCACAAGTAAGTTGCGCTTGGGTTCTCCCACTGATGCCGATACTGATATTGGTCCGATAATTAATCAAAGGCAACTTCAACGGGTGAAGATGTATTTGGATATTGCACGTCAGGAAGGTGCAAAGGTGTTAATTGGTGGGGAAATTGCTAACGAAGGAGAACTGAAAAACGGTTACTTCTTTCAACCAACTATTCTGGATAATGTAACTCCGCAAATGCGAGTTGCACGGGAAGAGATATTTGGACCAGTGGTAGCATTAATTGAAGTTAGTTCTTTTGAGGAAGCGATCGCAATCCTCAATGATAGCAATTACGGTCTTTCTTCTTCAGTTTACACCCGCGACATCAACCGCGCTTTTGCTGCCATGCGCGACATCGAAGCCGGGATAACTTATATTAATGGTCCCACAATCGGCGCAGAAGTACATTTACCTTTTGGGGGAGTCAAACAAACCGGCAACGGACACCGGGAAGCTGGAACTACCGCTTTAGATGTATTTACAGAATGGAAGAGTGTGTATGTTGACTTTTCTGGAAGTTTGCAACGCGCACAGATTGATAATCGGGAATAATACTGGTAAAATGAGCGTATTATTTAATGAACCTTGACAAGTAAATAAAAAGTTTTTGGTGAAAGTTTTCATGTTAAGAACTGTTACCTGAGGGGGTCAGGCGATCGGCAAAAGCCTTATTCTATCGTTGACCCCCTCAGATAGCTGCTCCGGTAAAGGTTTCAGGTGACGAAATTCGTAAGTATTGTCAAGAATCTTGCAGTTGTTGACAATTAAAATAGACCCCCTCAGATTCGGGTGTCTTTAACCCGCTTTGGGTAAGGCTTCTAAAAAGGTAGGGTTTTTCTTCTACTACCCCTCACGGGGATGGAAACACAACGGGTTGTTCTTTTCCGTTGATAATTACAAACTGGTTTTTCTTCTACTACCCCTCACGGGGATGGAAACTTTTTGCCGACTTGGTGAATAGCCTTAACAAAGTTGTTTTTCTTCTACTACCCCTCACGGGGATGGAAACTCTTTGGGCAAACCTCCTGCCCTTCAGGGTAGGGGTTTGTTTTTCTTCTACTACCCCTCACGGGGATGGAAACAGAACAAGCCCCTCCTTTCTGAGGGTTGTAAATCTGTAGTTTTTCTTCTACTACCCCTCACGGGGATGGAAACTTTTGGAAAGCATCGTTTACAATTTTGGTTTTAAGCGTTTTTCTTCTACTACCCCTCACGGGGATGGAAACCACCGCTGATACCGCTATTGCTTGTGCTGGAATCGTGTTTTTCTTCTACTACCCCTCACGGGGATGGAAACCTGACTCAACTCCAAACTACAAGAATCACAAGTGTAGACATCATGTTTTTCTTCTACTACCCCTCACGGGGATGGAAACAAAACGTTATTGTAAGGTTTTTTGTCACGTAAAAAAAGTTTTTCTTCTACTACCCCTCACGGGGATGGAAACGTTTGCCAATATCAGATTTCCACACAAACCAGAAAGACGTTTTTCTTCTACTACCCCTCACGGGGATGTAAACAAAGCCTGTCGTTTCAATAGATAGCAATCCTAGATGATTTGTAAAAATTCGCGGTGTTCAGATTCCCGACTTCTTTAAGAAGTCGGGAATATAACTTTAGCTATAGGCTTTTTCGGCAAGATTTTCCTCAGCGTGCAGGACGTACTATGCGAATAAGTTTGCCAATGCTATTTTCCTCTGCTGTTACAGCCTCATCTATCAGTGCTGCAAACTGTTCCCAATTGCGATTGTTCGTACAAACAATAATGCCAAAGTGGTTGGAGTTACGACGATGCAAACGGATAAAATCATCTCTGTTGATAGTTAATATCGAGCGTTGTTGGCTGATGGCAAATGCCAGTACTTCGTCATCAGGTATACCTCGGTCTGCATTACCAGCTTCCTGAACCGTCAAAACATCATGCCCTAAATTACGTAATAATTCCACAACTGGAAACGGAAACTGCTCATCCACATAAAAGCTTGCCATTAATTAGGCTACCTCATTGCGCTCAATAGCCAGTTCAATTTCATCAGGATGAGCTTCTGCATATGTCCAAGCATTAGCTAAATCAGTAGCTGTGATGGTTGGATAACTTGTCAAAAGTTCGACATCACTATATCCAAGATGACGAGCTTCCACAAGTACCCAAATAGGAATACGAGTTTTCGCGATGCGAGCTTCCCCACCACAGACTCTGGGGGTTTTCTCAATTCCTTTCCAATTGCTGCCGAGACTTTGAGCAAGTAATTGAATAGCCTGCACTTTTTCACTAGGATTGAGGGCAAGAAGTTGTGGCTCTAACTCTTTGAGTCCCACGGATGTAAATCCTTTAATGTAAGGGAAAGGCGTATTTACAATTTTACCATTAGAGCGATATCTTTAACTGCTTGCAAAACTGTGCGTGAGTTTCAAGTCGGCATAATGTCGTCGAGTCGCAATTGTAAATTTGGAAACAATAAAGAAGAAATCGGCTCTCCCAAGCGATATTGTTGCTGTTGGTACACCCCATTAACTAACTGGCAAATGGTGAAAGTAGGTTGCTTGGGATTGCCGATAAATTGCAAACCCCCCAAACCGCGAAAATCCACAATCCAATATTCTAGGATATTCAAAAAAGCGTATTCTTCCACCTTTCTGGCATAATCATCTTGCCAATTAGTGCTGACGACTTCAGCAACAAGCTTAATGGTATTAGCTTTACAAATCACTGGTTCTTTTTGCCAAAGGGGTTCAGTAGCAAGTTCTGTTTTATCTAAAACAATGACATCAGGACGCAGTGCTGTGGCTTCAGCATTTAGGGGTTTTATCAAACAAGTTTTTGGAACCAACCAATTGAAATTAGCACGAAAAATTTCCACATAAATTCTACCAGCAATACTCCCCGCAACCGCTTCGTGTGGACCAGTAGGTTCCATCTCTCTGAGTTCTCCGTCAAGAAGTTCATACCGTGTGTTATCCCCATATTGGGCAATAAACTCCTCAAAGCTAAGTAGTTTGGATGGGGTGTAGGTCATAGTAGGAAGTAAAGTTATGTCAAGTTTATTATACTCAAGCGCGATCGCTTTCCCCCACGTTTGGCTAATGCTTCTTTTGGTGTAAGATATTCATAGCCCATGTTTTGCAGAAGAGTAAGGGCAGGAAGTTGGGAGATGATATTTTCTAGCCAGTCACTTGGGGATAGGTTCATTGTCAGATTGCTTTAAATTTCTCTTGCTGTAATTAGAGCGTAATCATAAATTTTTGGGCTTATTCTTGTTCCTTATGGGGTTGTATCTGAGACAATAATCATAGATTATTGCCTTGTAATTTCATTTTTGCCTGATTAACCTCTTGCTGAAATTCGTCTAAACTCATACTATCGTCAAATAGAGATATTTCATATTTAGACATTAAATCTATTACATCTAGTCGAGAAAATCCTAGTAATTGACTAGCCTTACCACTGCTAATTTCTCCATATTTAAATAGAGTCATCACATAAGCTTCTTTGGCTTTAGTTTCTGCTTCTTCTCTGATGGTATTATTAACTGATTGAACGCAAATGGTAAATTCTACTTTAGTCATAATTTCAGAATTTTTTCTTTGTAATATTTCATTTTCAACAGGGGGTGATATTATCAGAACTTACGCAACTGGCACAAGCAATTCTATTTTCCAACGGATTTTACACACTTTTATCCATCTGAATTATCGGCTATTTGAATTTCTTGCTCGTATTACGCGTAGTTTACCGCCGTAGGCATCGCTTCTTCAATTATTTCATTACTAACATCTGAAATATCGGATTTAGAATAAATTGTAGTGAGTATAATTCCTTGATCCGTTTTCAGATAATAAATGACTCGATAGCCTCCACTTTTTCCTTTTTGAATGTTGCTATTTTTGAGACGAACTTTGAAAACCTGATATTTAACTCGATCAATTCTATCGCCAAGGATTTCACCTGCTTGAAGTGCAAGGGTTAAGGGTTGGAGATCAGTACGAATTGAACGATAGCGTTTGGCAAGTTCTCGAAGATCCCTTTTAAAACGAGGTGTAAGAGCGAGCTGAATTGGCGATGGTTCACTCTGCATCAATGCCTGACCACATTTCTGAGAGGGGAATAGTTTGTCCAGTTAAAGCCTCGCGTAAACCTTGGCGAATACCTTCTATAACAACTTCTGTAGGTGTTTCATCTGGATCGGTTTCGTCATCTTCCCAAAGTAAGACGATAACACGAACGCGCTGTGGTTTGATGAATCCCAGCGATTTATCGAGCGTAAGTTGTCCACTCTCATTAATTGTCGCTGTGGTTTCAATTGCTTTCATACATAATGATAGTGTTGTTAAATATCGAGTCAATTCAAGCTACTTCTAGTCTAGTACAGGTCGGCGGAAATAAAACTACCATTCAAAAAAGCTAAAAACCTTGTATTTCAAGCTTTTTGACTTTTGACTTTTGACATTTGACTTCCGCAAAGCGGTACTAGCTTTTCTGTCCAACTGCCGATGAGTTAAACTGCTGTCTTTGAAAATGGAATAAATGGCTACAATAAAAAATTTCGCATCAGCGTTTAATCGTAGGTAATCTTAAAAAAATCTAGATAAATAATGTTAAGTATCCCCGTTAATCTGGGTTTACCTCGCGCACCCCGTTTGATAACATCTTTACCAGGACCTCGTGCTGAAGCGATTGTTAAACGCGATCGCGCTGTCACTTCTCCTTCTTACACTCGCGACTATCCTTTAGTTGTGGCGAGGGGTGAAGGTTGTATGCTCGAAGATGTTGACGGTAATATCTTTCTAGATATGACTGCGGGAATTGCTGTCACCGCTACTGGACACGCACACCCGCAAGTTGTCGCCGCAATTCAATCACAAGCTGCTAATTTAATCCACATGTCGGGAACTGATTTCTACTACGAGCCGATGGTAGAATTAGCTGAGAAGTTAGCTTGCCGCGCTCCTTTTCCCAACGGTGCAAAGGTGTTTTTTAGCAACTCTGGGGCGGAATCAAACGAAGGAGCAATCAAACTCGCTCGATATTACACCAAACGCTCTTCAATCGTGGCATTTATCGGAGCATTTCACGGACGCACCTATGGAGCGATGTCTTTAACTGCTTCCAAAACTGTGCAAAGAGCAAACTTTGGTGCTTTGCTTCCGGGAGTAACACACATACCTTATGGTACTCACGCCAGTGTGGATTATTTAGAGAAAATATTATTTTCAACTATATTACCACCAAATGAGGTGGCGTCAATAGTAGTTGAAGCAATTCAAGGGGAAGGTGGTTACATTGTACCGGAAGATGGATTTTTGCAGAGAATTCGCGAGATATGCGATCGCTACGGCATTATGATGATAGTCGATGAGGTGCAATCGGGGATGGGACGCACCGGTCGCATGTTTGCCATTGAACATTGGGGTGTAATGCCGGATATCATAACTATGGCAAAAGGTATCGCTAGCGGTTTACCTTTGGGTGCAATTCTCTCACGTCCAGAAATTATGACTTGGGAACCTGGTTCTCACGCTACCACGTTTGGAGGCAATCCGGTTGCTTGTGCGGCAGGAATTGTCACTTTGCAACTGTTGGAAAACGGTTTGATGGAAAACGCCGTTAATATGGGAGAATTATTGCAAGCTGGATTAATGCGGTTGCATGAAAGATTTCCGAGAATGTCCCCACCACGCGGTAAAGGTTTGATGGTAGCGGTGGATTTATTAGATGAAGAGCAAGGTTTAAATAGAGAATTACGCGATCGCATTCTTCAAGAGGCTTTTTTACGTGGTTTATTATTACTTGGTTGCGGTAAAGCCGCAATTCGATTTTGTCCGCCTTTAGTTATCGACGGCGAACAAATTAAAATAGCTTTAGATATTATATCTGATGTCTTGCGTCAAATCGTGATGAATTGAGGTTAAGATTTTAACGCAAAGGAGCGCAGAGGTAAGCGCAAAGGTACGCTGAGAATAGGAGCGCAATACTAATGCAGAGCGATGTTATATTATAGCGTTTCCTAGTCTGCTGAGGTACAAATTTATCTGCGTCCATCGGCGTTTATCTATCTTCATCTGCGGTTAATTCCATATTCTGTACCTCATGAATGTGGGAATCGCTAAATACAGTTTTGCGTAAAATTATTCCAACCTTGATTTATGAAACCTGAAATTATCCGCAACCTTTGGGAATTGCTTTGGCAAGAATACAGCGCTAGAGTTAGTTATGCGCGTACATATGAGCAAATGATAACTGCGGCTGGTGGTTGCATTGCTAACGATCATATTGCTTTTCGGTCTTTGCGGACAACTGTGGATAGTCCGCAGGGTAAGATTAACTTGGGAATTGATTACTTGGGGCAGTTAGCGTCAGCTTTAGGTTACGAGGCTGTGGGGGAGTACACCTTTAGCGAAACTCATCTTTATGCGCGTCACTATGGGCATCCACAGCAGGAAGAATTAGACTTACCCAAGTTGTTTATTAGTGAGTTGATTGTGGATGAATTGCCAGAAGCGATCGCCCAATTTATCCAGCAAACAGTAGCCGGCGACAATTTACTTAATTTTTCAGCCATTATTAATACATTTGACAACGATACACAACGTCTTGTCAAACAATTGCAAAAAATCTTTACCCGTCCTTGGCAACCTCCAAAACGTTCTATTGTGGAAAAAGTGAACGCTGTTACCCAATATGGAGCTTGGGTCTTATTACATGGTTACGCTGTTAATCATTTTACAGGATATGTGAACCGCCAAAATACGCCAGAATATCCAGATATAGATACTACCGCTAGTGGTTTAGCGTCATTAGGTGTACCAATGAAAGCTGAGATTGAGGGGGATATTGCCACCGGTTTGCGGCAAACTGCTACAGAAGCGATTACGGAAATAATACCTGTATTAGATGATGTAACTAATGCCGAAATCCAAATTCCCTGGACTTACGCTTATTATGAAATTGCCGAACGTTACATGGTAGAAGTGGAACCAGGAAAGCAAGAGCTTTTTGATGCTTTTTTAGGAAAGAATGCCCAGCAACTGTTTGAGATGACAAGTACCGCTTTGCGGAAGTCAATAGTCAATAGTCAATAGTCAAAAAGCTTATAATTCAAGCTTTTTAAGGATTTTAAATGGTTGCCTTATTTCCACAGACTTGTACTAGATTAAAGGTTGGGAAAAACTAAAAAGTCAAGACTCTTGACCCTTAACTATTGAAAAAATATATATTTTTGTTAAATTTTTGTGTCAATGATGGCTAAGTTGAAGTCAACATATTGCAGAAGTCTAAATACTAATACCATTTCTCTATGAAGATGCATTTTATAGCCTGCGTAGGCAGGCTTTGTTCTTGTAGCCGCGAGTTTACTCGTCGGGTTATTAAATGCAACGTTACAGAGAATTGGTATAAGAGTACTCCAAGTAAAAAAATGCCCAATTGTCCGAAGCGTAATTTTCGCAAAGCGTGTCGCAGAGAAGCAATCGCAAAGTCTTTGAGATTGCTTGTCTACACTTCTCTACGAGACGCTACCGCGAACGTTTCGCTGGCAATGACAGGTTTTGGATCATTTATTTTTTGGAACACACTAAAAAGTATTTAAACGCGATACATGTAGTAAAATAACTCACCGCTAATATCAAAAATCTTAATGCTATGACCTGGTTTTCTTTGTGTGTGAGACGGTGGAGTAGAATTATACAATTCCTTTCTTTGTCTTGTTTATGTTTATTGTTGGTTGTCAGTTGTAGTAGTCCACAGACAAGTACACCATCGGTTACTACAAATACTCCCACAGGCGATGGTCGTATTACAATAGGTACGACATCGAAACCGAGAACTCTCGATCCGGCTGATGCTTATGAGTTGGCATCCCTTGGTTTAGTGTATAACATGAGCGATCGCTTGTACACCTACGAACCGGGGAGTACAGAAATTAAGCCTCAACTTGCCACAGCATTACCCAAAGTGAGTTCTGATGGTTTAACTTACATCATTCCCCTGCGTCAGGGAGTAGTGTTTCACGATGGAACACCCTTTAATGCCAAAGCAATGGAATTTAGTTTGCGACGCTTTATCGAAAATAAAGGTAAACCGTCTTTCTTGTTATCTGATACGGTGGACTCAATGAAAGCAACCGGCGATTATGAGTTAACCATCAAACTAAAACAGCCTTTTGCAGCTTTTCCCTCACTGCTAGCATTTTCTGGAACTTGTGCAGTTTCACCGAAAGCTTACGAACTTGGTGCAGGCAAATTTCAGCCGAATATTTTTGTCGGGACTGGACCTTACAAATTAGCAAATTATGGCACAGATTCGGTGCGATTTGATGTGTTTGATAAGTACTGGGGAGAAAAACCAGTTAATAAAGGTATTAACCTGCAAATCCAAACTAGTTCAGTTAACTTGTTTAACGCTTTCCGCACAGGTGCAGTGGATGTAGCTTATTTGTCTCTGCAACCCGATCAAATTCAGAGTTTGGAACAAAGTGCTAAAAAAGGAGATTGGCAAGCGATTACGGCTCAAGGTAGTGTAGTAAGTTATATGGCTTTAAACCGCAATCAGAAGCCTTTGGATAAAGTAGAAGTCAGACAAGCGATCGCAGCAATGATTAATCGTCCTTTAATTATGCAACGCGCTTTATTTGGTCAAGCTAGTCCACTTTACAGTATGCTTCCCACTACATTTAATGTTTCCCAGCCATTATTTAAAGATAAATACGGCGATGCTAACTTTGATCGAGCTAAACAATTATTAACTACTGCTGGTTTCTCCAAAGCAAATCCCGCAAAAGTACAAGTTTGGTATCCATCTAGTTCACCTACTCGTGGTTTAGCAGGACAAACACTTAAAGCCATTGCCGATCAAAAAATGGATGGATTGCTGCAATTTGAAATTACCCCAGTAGAAAGTGCGACCTTTTTTAAAGAAGGTCCTAAAGGCATATATCCAGCAACTTTGTTAGATTGGTATCCAGATTTTTTAGATCCAGATAATTACGTGCAACCCTTTTTATATTGTAAAAAAGGGTCAGATGCCAAAGGATGCGAAGATGGTGGAAGTCAATCACAGGGTTCGTTTTACTATAACGAAGCCATGAATAAACTAATTGACCAGCAACGCAAAGAACAAAATCCAGAAGCACGCAAAAAAATATTTGCAGACATTCAAACTAAAACCACAAATGATGTCCCTTACATTCCTTTATGGCAAAACACAGATTATGCATTTGCCCAAAAACAAGTTACCAACGTGCAACTTGATCCTACCCAAAATCTAATTTACAAGACCATTAAAAAATAGAATAGCGGAAGTCAAAGGTCAAAAGTCAATGGTCAATGGTCAAAAGTCAATGGTCAATGGACTTGTATTCTCAGGTTTTTCCCCATTTTTAATGATAGC
>CASBQA010000229.1 GCA_949127635.1 Nostocales cyanobacterium PMM_0069
ACTTGAATCTTTGCCAACATTTGATAAAAACAGGGATGCTAGTAAATTCCAACAAGTGGGACTTTTAATGAAGGCACTTGCAGAAATTATGAAAACTCCTGTTTTAGATAATGAAGGGCAACTGAATGCTTCTGCTGTAAGCATCCAAGCGAAATACCGTACTCTGGGAGGCAATTAGAAATGTCTGTAAAGAAAGTTGCTACAGTAGTAGTCAAAGAATTTATCAATCCTGCTGAATGCCTACAGCAAATGGTTTCGGCTTATAATGAATACAAAATAATTGCCGAACAAGAACAGACAAAGCGATGTGAAATCGAAGCTTGGGAAAAAGAAGCGATCGCTAAAATAAACGCCCAACGAGACTTACTTATAGCGTATCTTGATCGCTCTTTTGATGAACGTGCAGAAAACTTTCGCGCTTTATTTAAAGTAGTTGATAGTGCTATGTCATCTAATAACAACCAGCAACTAGCCCTAACATTAAATTCAATCACAGAAATAGCCAAATCAAGCCCATTTAAAGAGCTTGCAAACCTAACTTCTGTCCGCGCTGCCCTAGACGATCCAGACCACGAATGGACATTTTAATTTTATAACAAGTATTTTACACAAAGATGCATTTAATTAGCCCGCGTAGGCGGGCTTTGTTTGTAGAGCCAGCGGCTTCCAGCCTGAGGGGCGAATTTGAGGGTGCGGAATGTGGGTTTATACTTAAATAATCCAATTGTTATCAAAGCTTACATTACTATGAGCGATGGTTACATAATTGAATGGTAAAACATAAGCGTGTTGACAATATTCTGAAAATGCATAGGTTAGTTATGTGTGAGCTACATATACTAAGTAGCTTATGACTAAAAAACAGAAAGTGTTTGTTACACATTAGGTAATGGGAATGAGTAAGCAGTTAGGCAAGCGTTTTTTGAAGTTACTATTTAGACCCAAAAAAACGCTTGGTCGAAAATACAGGGAATTGATTACTGCCTTTTGCGTAGCAGTCTGCATCTTAGTTTTGCGCTCTTTCGGATTATTGCAATCCTTAGAGTGGGCAGCCTTAGATCAATTTTTCCGCTTACGTCCAGATGAAGCGCCAGAAAACCATATTACTATTGTAGCAATTGATGAAGCATCTTTGCGCGAACTAAAATCTTGGCCCATTTCAGATGAAGCGATCGCAGAACTGTTAGAGAAACTAAAAGTCCACAAACCTCGTGCTATTGGTTTAGATATATATCGAGATTTGCCAGTTGAACCAGGACATTCCAATTTAGTTGAGACTTACAAGTCTACACCAAACTTGGTTGGCATTGAACTATTAGGACATAATAAAAATACTATTGTTTCAGCCCCACGGGAACTAAGCGATCGCCATCAAGTTGGTTTTAATAATGTGGTGTTGGATGGTGATGGCAAAATACGTCGCAGCTTGTTGTATTGGCACGATGTTGATGGTAAACCACATGAAAGTTTTGCATTGAAGCTGGCTTTATTATATTTAAAGAACGAGGGTATTACTCCCAAAAAAGCAGCCAGTAATCATAAGTATTTGCAGTTGGGTAAAGCAGAATTTCAGCGTTTTAAAGCAAATGATGGTGCTTATATAAAAGCTGATGCTCAAGGCTACCAAATTTTATCTAACTTTCCTAAACCAGCCTGCAAAAACTTGCAAGTAAAATCCTGTCATTTTCGTCAGGTTTCTCTTATAGATGTCCTAGCTAACCGAGTACGAAAAGACTGGATTAGCGATTCGATTGTGCTAATTGGTTCGACTGCACCAAGTCTCCCAGATGATGTATTAATTCCATACTCCAGCCGTTTGATGGGGACGGTTCAGCCTGTAGCTGGTATTGAATTACAAGCCTATTTTATCAGTGAGTTAATTAGAGCCGCCCTGGAAGGACGACCTTTACTAAAAGTTTGGTCTGATGAAATCGAATGGTTGTGGATTTTCGCTTGGGCTTATTTGGGAGTTGCTACCAGACGGCGAATACAACGCCCTTGTATTAGTGGCTTAAGTATAGTTTTTTGTTGTTTGCTGCTAACTGGTTATGCTTATGTTGCTTTTGTTGATGGTTGGTGGATACCAATTTTACCTGGGTTGCTAACCTTTTGCGGTTCAGCTGTTGTGCTGACTTATCAACTCGCTCACATACAAGAAGAATTAAAACGCTCTAAAGATTTTTTAGGACAAGTGATTAATACGATTCCTGACCCAATTTTTGTCAAAAACGAAAACCATCAATGGATTGTTTTAAATGAGGCATATTGTCAATTTATCGGTTATCCGAAAACTATGTTAATTGAAAAGTCAGACTATGACTTTTTCCCTAAACATGAAGCTGATGTTTTTCGCAGACAAGATAATCTGGTGTTTTCGAGTCAAAAACCTCAAGAAAATGAAGAAGAATTTACCGATGCTGTTGGTAAAACTTATCTGATTGCTACGAAGCGATCGCTTCACAAAGATGCCGCTGGTAATTTATATTTAGTTGGGGTCATCCGTGATATTACGCAACGCAAGCTGAAGGAAGAAGAACTTAAGGACACTGCTGCTAAGTTAACCCAATCAAATACAGAGTTATCCCAATCAAACGATGAATTAAAACGCAAAGAAGACCAGATGCGTTATCTTGCCTATCACGATAACCTCACCGGTCTACCCAATCGCAAATATTTCGCCGAACAACTTCACGAGTCGCTAGAGTGGGCACAAAGTAACAATTTGTTAGTTGCGCTGCTATTTATTGATTTAGACGGCTTTAAGCAAGTTAATGATACTTTAGGACACGAGATCGGCGATCGCGTGTTGGTGGCGATCGCCCACCGACTCAACAACTCTTTGCGCGGCACTGATACCATTTCTCGTTTGGGTGGCGATGAATTTACCGTAATTTTACGCGCAATTCCCAATCTAAAAGTTGCAGCAAAAGTCGCCGAAAAAATTCTTACAACTATTACCGAGGCAATTGTTTTCGACAAACATACTATCACAGTCTCTGCGAGTATTGGCATCAGTATCTATCCAATTAACAGCCACAACTGTGAAACTTTGGTTAAACAAGCAGATACCGCGATGTATCGTGCCAAGCGTTTAGGTAAAAATCGCTATGAATTTGCGTAGTGACAACTCTCATCGCTAACTGCAAGCAGTCAACGGTGCTTACTC
>CASBQA010000230.1 GCA_949127635.1 Nostocales cyanobacterium PMM_0069
CAATGTAAAGACGTTCCAGTGGAACGTCTCTACGACGGTTGCGATGTTATTATTACTGTTAATTAAATGGACATGGTATCAAACCTATAAATTCCGAAAATCAATCATCGTTTGCAAATAAGCATCTGGCAACCCAGTATCAAAACACTTCCCCTTAACAACATAACCTGACATCTTCTCTTTCTGCCGCAACTGATCCAAACAAGTTGTTAACTGAAACTCACCCTTTAACCGCACATTATTTTTAATATCTTCCGCCAAACAATCAAAAATTGTCGGTGTGAGTGCATACAACCCAAATATGCATAAAAACTGATCGTCTGCCATCCCTTCCACATGCAGATGCTGACGTGCATACTCAATACTGGGTTTTTCAGATATTTCTCTAACCGAAAGTATCGTATTTTCCTCTTCCCAAACGCCTGTAACACAGCCAAGTTTCTGCAATAACTCTGCTGGCATTGTCGTCAATCCTACCACATTCTGATTGAGTTGTTCGTAAACTTCTAAAACTTGACGCGCACATGATTTGCCAATATTAGATGCATAAATGTGATCGCCTAACATCAACAGAAACGGTTCATCTTTAACCCAATCTTTTGCAGAATACACTGCATGACCATAGCCTTCTTGTTTATCTTGGATTAAAAGAGTAATTCTATCACCCAAATCTACCAAATATTTGCTGTATTCCTGATTTTGGGGTGATAGCTTTTCAAAAAGTTCTGCTTTGGGTGGTCTTTTAAATAAAGTTTTAAAAGTTTTTTTATCCTCTGGTTGGACTACAATTGCAACTTCTTCGATTCCCGCAGTCATCGCTTCTTCAATAATCGCTAAAATTACAGGTTTTGCCCTACCATCTTTATCAATAATCGGAAAAAGTTCTTTTTTCACAACTTTGGTAGCTGGAAATAAACGAGTTCCAAAACCAGCCGATGGAATTACAGCTTTTCTAACTTTATTTTTTTGCATAAATAGTCAGTGGCAAACATTGCATTTGAGGAAAATTATATTCAATTATTTCTATAACTTTTTGTTGACTTTTTTTATCTTTGACGATAAATTGTGCAGTACCATCACCTTGGGAACCAACACCCTTACCACCATAAATGTAAGGTTGAATTGGTTGATAATTAAGAAGTTGGCGCAAGACAAATGCCGTCAATTGTTGGGGACAAGCGGGTATGAGATGCTTGTCAAATTAAGCTTGTGCTTGTTTCATCAAAAAACCAATTTGTTCAGCATCACCTTTTTGCAAAGCATCAATTGCTGAAGAGGTAATTTTATAACTAATTTCACCAAGATATTTTTGCACATTTACTTGTACTTCGGTTGTGGCGAAGGGATAACATTCATTCAACTTGCTAAGAATTTCTTGGGTATTTTTAGCAGCACCGAGGTCTACGATGACAAAAAATAAATCCTGGGGAGTATTAAGCTCCATGATATCAGTATCAGTGCCATCAAATATCATGGAAATGGGGCGATCGCCATAAGCGCAAGCCTGATCCATCCTTCCACAACGCGAAGGTGTCGTAATTTCCCCCAGATAAGCAAACTCCATCTCTCCCCGCTGCGTCATTTTTAAGTTATACACTCGATTAAACGCCCTAGCCACCAATACGCAAATTGCCGCACTTGAAGATAATCCTTTTTGAATCGGCAAATCTGTAAAATAATTGTCAATTTCTAATCCACCCACATGAAAGTGTGTCATAAATTGGTAGGCAACGCCAGCAGTATAACTGAAAAAACCGCCGTTTTTCGCTTCAGTCAGCAAAGCCTGCTTGGACATCGGCATTAGGGTTTTCTCGGTAGATGTGCGTAGCACTAGCCAATCTGGGTGAGATTTCACTTCGGCATAAAGTCCTTGATTCGTGCCTACAAGCAACGTGTAGCCCGCTTTGAGTTGCGGATTGATGCGGCGATAACTTCCAGCCCAATCAGTGTGTTCGCCAAATAAACACAAGCGTCCCGGAACAAAAATTTTCATTGCTTTTCACCCTGGAATATGTAAAATATGGTGCGTAGTGTATGTAGTATAAAATTGGTAAGTCCCTTTTCACTCCTTCATTTGCTTTTATATGCAACATTAAGCGATCGCCTTTTTAACTTACGCGTTCTGCACGTTGTTGATGATTGTTGATGTGCGATCGCCAACCCTCAAAAAGTATACTTAGCATTCTTTATACTTAAAGCTTCACTCATCAATACTTCAGCTTAGTCTTGTTTATCACCATAAATGATAAGTCATCTGGGATAAACAAGTGTCAGTTAACAAACTGTCACTCACCAGAATGCCGTCTTGAGGGCAAAAGAGATATTGTTAATAGTGCAAGGAGTGATACCACTTCATAATATGTTTGCTACATGTTATCTTTGCAATCTTCTTCAATTAAGAGGTATTGCTAGTTCTAAATGTTGCATCAAACGAGTGGGTTGGTATACAGTTATACGGGAAAGCGCTTGAGTGAGCAAAACTCTCAAGCGCTTGTTCGTGTTTGTATAAAATGATAGAAACCCAGCTTCGTCGTATTTCAAATTTACCCGATGACGAAGTTTACCAACTTCCCAGGCACCACAATCACCTTTTTAATTTCCCTACCCTCAATGTAACGCTGGGCAACTTCCGATTCACGCGCATACTTTTCCAAAGCTACTTTATCAGCTTGCGCCGGCACTTGAATTGACCCGCGAGTTTTGCCCATAATTTGAATCACCAAAGTAATTTCATCAGCAACCAAAGCAGCAGGGTCAAATTTTAGCCAAGTTTGAGTGTGAACTGAATCATTATTGCCCAACAAATGCCACAATTCTTCAGTAATATGTGGTGCGAAAGGTGCCAGCAACATCACCAAAGTTTGAATACCTTCAACATAAATTGGTGAATCTTTGCAGCTAGCATCAGCAAGGGCATTACTCAACTTCATCAATTCGGAAATAGCAGTATTAAATTGATAATCCCCCTGCAAATCTTCCGTAACTTCCTTAATAGCGGTATGAATTGCCCGTCGCAATTCCTTCTCAGCCTTACTTAATTCCCCCGTCGGATGAATCGCGTCCTTATTATCAACAGATACAACCAGACGCCAAACTCGATTCAAAAACCGAAATTGACCTTCAACATCAGCATCTTCCCATTCCAAATCTTTTTCTGGGGGTGCTTTAAATAAGATAAACATGCGTGCAGTATCCGCACCATACTTACCCAAAACTTGCTCAGGATCGATGCCATTATATTTCGATTTAGACATCTTTTCATAGAAGATTTGTAACGTTTCCCCGGTTTCTGGATCTCTCGGATTTGCGGGGTCAACTTGTGCCGATGGGATATACTTGCCAGTGAGAGGATTTTTGTAAGTTAAACCTTGCACCATACCTTGAGTCAACAAACGTTGGAAAGGTTCATCGAAATTCAACAAACCGCGATCGCGCAATACTTTAGTAAAGAACCGCGAATATAACAAGTGCAAAATCGCGTGTTCAATACCACCCACGTACTGATCTACAGGCATCCAATCATTCGTTTTCGCTGAATCAAAAACCTGCTGTTGATTCTTCGCATCAGGATACCGCAAGAAATACCACGAGGAATCAATAAAAGTATCCATCGTGTCAGTTTCTCGCTTTGCGGGAGTGCCGCAACTCGGACAAGGCACATTGACAAAAGATTCCAACTGTGCTAAAGGTGAACCACCACGCCCACTAAATTCTACATCTTCCGGCAACTGCACTGGTAAATCTTCATCGGGAACAGGCACCGTCCCACAATTGGGACAGTGAATTACTGGTATCGGTGCCCCCCAGTAACGCTGCCGGGAAATCAACCAATCCCGCAAGCGATATTGTACCCGCGCTTTACCAAAACCTTGTTTTTCGGCGTATTTTACGATCGCACTCTTGCCTTCACCAGAAGCCATACCATCGAAGTCACCAGAATTAATCATAATTCCTGGTTCTGTGTATGCTTGTGAGGTTTGTTGTTCGCCATCTTCTGGTATAATCACCACTTTGATGGGCAAATTCTGTTCTTTGGCAAACTTGAAATCGCGGACATCGTGTGCCGGTACACCCATCACTGCCCCAGTACCATACTCATACAGTACATAATCGGCAATCCAAATCGGAATTTCTTCCCCAGTAAATAAGTTAATTGCCTTACCACCAGTGGGGATACCCCGTTTCGGTTTATCTTCAGCAGTGCGTTCTAACTCGCTTTGGTTGGTAACTTCTTTGACAAACGCTTCCACCGCTGCTTGCTGTTCTGGGGTTGTAACCTGCTTGGTTAAAGGATGTTCTGGCGCTAAAACTACGTAAGTAACGCCATAAACTGTATCTGGACGGGTGGTGTATACGCCGATTTTTTCATCCATCCCGACGATGGGAAATTCCAAATACGCACCTGTGGATTTACCAATCCAGTTTGCCTGCATCAACTTGACGCGATCGGGCCAGCCTGGTAATTTATCTAAATCATTTAACAATTCTTCGGCGTAGTCGGTAATCTTCAAAAACCATTGCCGCAACAACTTGCGTTCGACTATCGCACCACTACGCCAAGAACGTCCTTCGCTATCGACTTGCTCGTTTGCCAGTACAGTTTGGTCTATGGGGTCCCAGTTCACAGCAGCTTCTTTTTGGTAAGCTAACCCCGAAGAGAGAAATTGCAAGAAAATCCACTGCGTCCACTTATAATAATCAGGGGAACATGTAGCTACTTCGCGTTCCCAGTCGATTGATAAACCCAGACGCTGCAATTGCTGCCGCATTTGAGCGATATTTTGATACGTCCACTTTGCCGGTGGAACACCTCGATCAATGGCGGCGTTTTCTGCTGGCAAGCCGAATGCATCCCATCCCATCGGATGCAGTACCCGATAACCTTGCATTCGTTTGAGGCGGGCAATCACATCAGTAATCGTATAATTACGGACGTGACCCATGTGCAGGCTGCCCGATGGATAGGGAAACATGGATAAGGCGTAGAATTTTGGCTTGTCGCTGTTTGTAGGTGTTTTGTCTAAGCCAAATTCAATCCATGTTTTTTGCCATTTTTCCTCAATTTCGGCTGGGTTATATCGGAACTCCACAATGAAAACTCCTTCCATGTATGCGATCGCTTCTGCTTCGCTATTGTGGCATACTTCATCAGTTATCTGACGACTTAGAAACTCGATAAAACTTTGTGTGTCAAAAAGGTGAGTGGAGTAAATGAAGCGATCGCGTGCGTGTCCGCAAAACTCTCGCTTTCGATACCATCAACTCTGTAAGCTATAATCAGCAGCTTTCGGTACGCGAAATCACAGTGAAAACAGACAGCATTTTCTATAGCTGATTTCAGACATTTCCTAGCATTTTCTTTGAACTAATTAACAAATCCCCAGCCGAAGCAGTTGGCTATGAATTCACCTCTTGCGAAGTCAAACAACTTGCCTTTCGTCTTGACGGTTTATTCTTACCAACCACGAATGATCTAGAAAAACCCTTCTATGTGGTTGAAGTTCAGTTTCAAGCCGATGAGGATTTATATTATCGCTTGTTTGCTGAATTATTCCTCTATTTGCGGCTATACAAACCTGTATCACCTTGGCAAGTTGTGGTTATTTATCCTACTCGTGGTATAGAAAGGGAACAAACCTCACAATTTAGGGAAATGTTAGCTATAAATCGAGTAAGACGCATTTATTTAGATGAGTTAGAAGAAGTTGCAGAAACCACCCTTGGTGTTGGTGTTGTTAAACTTGTTATTGAGGCTGAAGAAACCGCACCGCAATTAGCAAGACGTTTAATCGACCAAGCAAAACAACAGTTAACTGATGAAGTTAGTCAGCGTGACCTCATCAACTTAATTGAGACAATCATTGTTTACAAATTACCACAAAAAAGCCGCGAGGAGATTGAAGCAATGTTAGGATTAAGTGAATTGAAACAAACTAAAGTTTATCAGGAAGCATTAGAAGAAGGTAAACAGCAAGGCTTAGAAGAAGGTAAACAGCAAAGCAAGTTAGAAACAATACCGCGAATGATAGAGTTTGGGTTGAGTTTGGATGCGATCGCTCAATTGTTAGATTTACCTTTAGAAGTAGTTCAGCAAGCAGTACAGCAGACTGATGGATAGATTTTGATAGTGATTTTTGACTCTTAATTAAGACAATCATTGTTTACAAATTACCACAAAAAAGCCGCGAGGAGATTGAAGCAATGTTAGGATTAAGTGAGTTAAAACAAACTAAAGTTTATCAGGAAGCCTTAGAAGAAGGTAAACAGCAAAGCAAGTTAGAAACAATACCACGAATGGTAGAGTTTGGGTTGAGTTTGGATGCGATCGCTCAATTGTTAGATTTACCTTTAGAAGTAGTTCAGCAGGTAGTACAGCAGACTGATGGATAGATTTTGATAGTTTTTTAGCCTTTAGGCGATCGCCTATGTAACCGCAAAACGCTACCCTAGAGGCTAAAGATGAGAAAAAACTATGAAATCTGATGAAATAGCGGTAACGCTGGCAGAGTTATTTGGTGAAGCAGCTGTTGTAGCGATCGCACCGGGTTCTTGGCAAGTAGAAACCTCTGGTTTTCGGCTATTGGTGCTACTTAGCGAAGATAATACATGGGTGCGAGTATTGCTGCCAATTGTGCCAATACAAGAAGCTCAACCTTTATTAGAACAGTTGTTAGAAGCGAATTTTGATGAGACTCAAGAAGTACGCTATGCCGTGTATGAAGGTGTAGTCTGGGGAGTATTTCATCATAATGGTAGCACCTTGGTGAGTGCGGATTTAAAGAGTGCGATCGCCCGACTAATATCTTTATATGAAGCTGGTTTAGATGATGTCTTCAATGGGCTAATTGAAAGCCGCATTCG
>CASBQA010000231.1 GCA_949127635.1 Nostocales cyanobacterium PMM_0069
AGTAAATTCTGGCTTGAATGTTAATTATGAGGTATTACAAAAAATTAGCGCCTGATTTATTTCGTTTCTAAGAACTTAGTTACTTTCATATTTTCAATCAATTCTTGATTATTGTCTTACCCGTCGAGAAACTTCGGAGTTTTGATTTTTGTTTCTTGACAAGAAACACCGTAAGACCAAAAATTTGGAGATGAAAAACCGATGAATATACAAGGAAAGGTAGCCTTAGTTACAGGGGCTTCCCGTGGAATTGGGCGAGCGATCGCACTAGAATTAGCACAACAAGGCATGAAGCGGCTGATACTCATGGCACGGGATCACGCCAAATTAGTTGAAGTAGCCCAAGAAATTGAGGCAATGGGTGTCAGCGCGGTAATCGTACCGATAGACTTAACTAAACCGACTGCTGTAAATATTGCCGTTGCCCAACTTTGGCGCAATCATGGTCCGATTCATTTGCTAGTTAATTGTGCCGGCATAGCTTACCAAAACTCATTTCTGCAATCTAAACTACCCCAGGTTCAAGAAGAAATTTCTCTGAATTTATTGGGAACCTACACCCTAACTCATTTGGTAGCGCGACGCATGGCAAGCCAAAGACAAGGGACAATCATTAATGTTTCCAGCTTGATGGGGAAAATTGCTGCACCGACGATGGCAACTTATTCAGCTACCAAATTTGCCATTTTAGGGTTTACCCAAGCACTGCGCCAAGAACTCGCGCAATACAATATTGACGTAAAAGCATTATTGCCTTCTCTGACAGACACAGACATGGTGCGCGACATGCGTTTATTTCGCTGGGTGATCCCCATGTCTCCCCAAAAAGTAGCGGAAGTACTCGTTGCCGGATTGTCAAACAATTCATCAGAAATCTTAGTTGGTTGGCAAAGTCATTTGGCTGTTTGGTGTCAACGTCTTGCACCTTGGCTGCTAGAGTTTATTTTAAAGATGGCAACTCCGCCAAAGCAAGTAGCCACAAGACATCAACTTTATCAAAGACGGGTAGGACTAATGCAGAGATTGAGTTTGTGGACAAAACGCCATCGTTTCAGCGATTTGTTTACGTCCTGAAATACTTGTAAAGTTGCTCCCACTCCTCTTTGGGATGGACAGGTGGTACAACTCCATAAGATCGCATTGTTCTGATGGATTAACTTTAGACGGATTGACAAAATTTACTCGTTTTTAACTTGTTCCGAATGGTGTAGCCCCAGACTTCCAGTCTGAGGACGGTGTGGTGCAAGATGTGGGGAAACCTTTTTTTGCACCGCTTACCGCTAAAATACCCATAGCCGAACAGAGGTGACAGCGATGCCAGAAGCGAAACCCTTAACAGTTGATTACTCTCAAGAAGGTGGTGCTTTACAGGTTCTCCCTCGCCTACCTTTGCTTTCAAGTCACCAATTTGGTTGGGATGGGATTCTTGTCCAATATCACCAGCAGCCAGCTTGGGAAACTCTTGAACATTGCCATGCACAGCATGTAATTGGGATTCGTCATTTGCAGGGTGAACAAATTGCCAACGCTGAGTTTGTGATTGTTCCAGCAAATTCGCCCCATAAGGATTTATGGCAGCAAGAAACAGACTTTATCTTGTTTTCTGTTGAGCCTCGACACATTGCTCAGATTGCTCATGAATCTGTAGATGGCGATCGCATAGAACTTAAATCATACATTGGCATGTGCGATTCCATGATTTATCAAATTGGGCGGTTGTTTCAATTAGAACTAAAATCAAATGGCTTGGGTAGTCGTCTTTATGCTGATTCGTTGACTACAGCTTTATCAATTCAGCTCTTGCGAAATTACTCTACCAGAGAGCAACTTATAAAAGAATATACAAATGGTCTTTCTAAATATAAGTTGCAGCAGGCGATCGCATACATTAATGACAATCTTACAGAGGATTTATCATTACAAGCGATCGCTTCCCAGTTACAAATGAGTGTATATTATTTTGCCCGTTTATTTAAGCAATCGATGGGCGTAACTCCCCATCAATATGTGATTCACCAGCGCGTGCAACGTGCAGAGATGTTATTAAAACAACAAAAAAAAGTAAGTATTTCTGAAGTCGCCTTTCAAGTTGGCTTCGCGCACCAAAGCCACCTAAGTCGTCATTTTAAGCGCATTCTGGGAGTAACACCCAAAGAAATTTGCCAACAATAGCAAGAATCTGCTCTATTTTGCAAGAATCGGCGAGACAGAAGTAGAAAGCGATCGCTATGCTCAATACTGCACTCTACAGTGGCTGACAATAAGAAAAACAATGAATAATTCAACAATAGCTAAGGGCGCTTTTTACGAGCAACTTACTCCAGAAAATAGTGCAATGCTGCTGATAGATCATCAAGCGGGTTTGTTTCTCGGTGTGCATAGTATAGATCAGCAGATTCTGAAGAATAACGCGATCGCTCTTGCGAAAACAGCGAAAATATTCAACCTACCAACGGTTTTATTCACCAGTTCCGCTAAAGGACCCAACGGACCAACGATTCCAGAGATTAAAGAACTTTTTCCCGACCATGAAATTCTAGATCGTTCCCCGATCAACTTATGGAACGATCCCCGCTGTCGTGCAGCCGTGGAAGCCACAAATCGTAAAAAATTAATTATGGCAGCAATCACAACCGATGTTTGCCTTGTTTTTCCTGCACTCGCTGCAACAGCAGCTGGCTATGATGTCTACGCTGTGATTGATGCTTCCGGTACATGGAGTCCAGCCGCAGAGTTAGCATCATTGATGCGGCTAACCCAAGCAGGTGTGATCCCCACAAACTGGATCGCTGTTGCCGCTGAACTCAAACACGACGAAGACCGCAAAACCACACCCGCTATGAACAAAGCATATAGCGAACACATGGGACTCTACGATTTTCTGGGGGATATTGCTGCTGTGAAAGCTGGAGACTAACTACACAAAAAGATATCTCAACTAAAGAGGGAAGGCTGTTACATCGGTTAGATAATGAGATATAACTCGTTTCGGAACTAACCATAAATGCCTTCCCCAACAATCAGCTTCACGACTTTGCCGGAAATCATTGATGGTTTGCCAAATATTTCTGGTTGGGAAACAGAGGTGCTTGAAGTAGTCAACCGTGATGCACCTGTATTTTTGCCAACAACAAACCTACGGTTAGAAGATATAACCGCAACTTTTGCGATCGCACTCCACATGCATCAGCCAACCATCCCCGCAGGACATGATGGCGCATTCATCAGTAATCTGCAACATATGTTTGAACATCCAAATGTTGGGGATAATCATAATGCGGCGCCTTTTGCATATTGTTACAGTCGCATGGGCGATTTTATACCCGAACTTGTAAGTCAAGGTTGCAATCCTCGCGTCATGCTAGATTATTCTGGGAATTTGTTGTGGGGACTGCGACAAATGGGACGCGAGGATATTTTAAATAACCTGAAGCGGATAACATGCGATCGCACCTATCAACCTTATGTAGAATGGCTCGGTACAATGTGGAGCCATGCTGTAGTTCCTTCTACACCTATCCCAGATATTAAACTGCATATTTTAGCATGGCAACATCACTTTGCCGCTATTTTTGGTTGGGAAGCGTTAGCGCGAGTCAAAGGCTTTTCACCTCCAGAAATGCACCTACCAAATCACCCCGATACTCTCTTTGAATTTGTTAAAGCGCTGAAAGAATGCGGCTATCGTTGGCTATTAGTTCAAGAACATTCTGTAGAAACTCTTGACGGACAATCTCTGGGGAGCAAACATTTACCACATCGTCTAATTGCTCGCAATTCCCAAGGGGAAACAATTAGTATCATAGCTTTAATTAAAACTCAAGGTTCCGATACTAAATTAGTTGCTCAAATGCAACCTTATTATGAAGCTAAAACATTATCTAAACAACAATTAGGTAGTGTAAATATCCCGTCAATAGTTAGTCAAATCGGTGATGGTGAAAATGGCGGGGTGATGATGAATGAATTTCCTAGCGCTTTTAAACAAGCTTGGCATCAAATCGGAAAAACAGGCGTTGTTGGTGTGACAGGAACAGAATATTTAGAATTAATAGAAGCTGCTGGTTGTAAGAGTGAAGATTATCCAACTTGTCAGCCAGTGGGACAACATCAAATTTGGCAGCGAGTTTCATCTGAGAATATTCAACCGGGAGAAGTAGAAAAAGCAATTCAAGAAATCAAGGAAATTAATTCAAATTTTCACATGGATGGAGCTTCTTGGACTAATCATATCAGTTGGATAAATGGATATGAAAATGTTCTTAGTCCGATGAATCAACTTAGTAGTTTATTTCATCAAAAAGTTGATTCAAGTCCTACTAAAGATTCTCATTATCGCAATGCTTTGCTACATAATTTATTGTTGCAAACAAGCTGTTTTCGTTATTGGGGACAAGGTGCTTGGACTGATTATGCCCGTGAAATTTACCAACGTGGTGAAAAGTTGCTGCAAAACTAGTGGTCTGTCAAATTCATTTTGACGGTTAGAGAGACGCGATAAATCGCCGTCTCTACAGAAAATTTATTCGTCAATTAGTTCTTGATAGACTACTAGAAAATCTCAAAACAGGAAGGATTCGTGAGGACAAATGACACAAACTGTACCAAAACTAATAACCTTTGACGAATTTGTTGAATGGATACCAGAAAACTCACCGAAGCGTTATGAATTGTACAATGGGGTAATAGTTGAAATGGCACAACCAGTAGGCGATCATGAAGAGGTTATTGTATTTTTAGTTGAGAAACTCACTTTAGAATATAGTCGCCTTAATCTGCTATACGGTATCCCTAAAACTGTATTAGTCAAACCACCTACAAGTGAGTCAGGTTATTCACCAGATATCTTGATACTCAACCGTCCTAATCTCATAAATGAACCACGATGGAAAAAAGAATCAACAGTTACTCAGGCATTATCGGTTCCTTTAGTGGTGGAAGTGGTAAGCACTAATTGGCGTGATGATTACCACAAGAAATATGCAGATTATGAAGAAATGGGAATTCCAGAATATTGGATTGTTGACTACGCAGCGCTTGGTGGTAGGGAGTACATTGGTAAACCGAAACAACCTACTATCCTTGTTTGCTGTTTGGATGAAGGTGAGTATCAAATTCGGAAGTTTGGTAAGAGCGATCGCATTGTGTCACCAACATTCCCTGAGTTGAACTTGACGGTGCAAGAAATTTTTCAAGCTGGCAATGCTTAGTTTTTTTTGCTGCGCGTCGTGAGTCATCTCATGTCCGTTTAATTAACAGCAATCAAAATCTATCTACCGTCGTAAAGACGTTCCAGTGGAACGTCTCTACAATATGTGTGAATTTTCGGACATGATATAACAAAACAATCAAACTAAAGGTAAGAGGATTTCAAATTCTGTCCCGATGCCAATTTGGGAAGTAAAATTAAATTTACCTCCATGTTTCGCCGTTATAATTTGATAACTTATTGCTAAACTAGTTTCTTTATTAGCGCGTTTTTCAACAGAAAAAGACTCAATAATTTGCTGTTGTAACTCCAGGGGTATTCCGGGACCATTATCAACGATGCGAATGGAAACCCAACGAGAATCAGGTGCGTCAGGTTTTGTAGCTTCCTGTGAAATAACTTCTGTAGTAATTTCAATTTTTGGTTTGTGATTTGTATTGGGATTAAACTGGTTTCGCACGGCTTCATCAAGCAATGCATCAACAGATTGACTCAAAATATTCATCAATACCTGGCTCAATTGCCCTACAAAACAATATACTGGAGGCAGATTTCCATAATATTTGACAATTTCAATTTCTCCTTTAATTTGACTGTTAATTAACAATAAAATACTATTAATGCAGGCATGTAAATCTGCTGGTTTAGGATGAAGTTTGTCGATGTGACAAAAATTTTGCAAACTGGTAACAAGTTTTTTTAATCTTTCTGCACCCGTGCAGATACTCTTTAGCGCTTTTGATAAATCTTGTTCTAAAAAATCAAATTCAATATCTTCTTTAATATCGGTTATTTCTGTAGAAGCTAATGGCAACTCTTTGTTGTAAGCTTCTATTAATTTGAGCAAGCCTTGGCTGTAATTTGAGACATAAGTTAAGTTACCCCAAATAAAACCTACGGGATCTAAAATTTCATGCGCTACCCCATCC
>CASBQA010000232.1 GCA_949127635.1 Nostocales cyanobacterium PMM_0069
ATTCAACCAACTTACATTTGAGCAGGTAATGTCTATCTCTTCTTACAACTTTATCTTGGAAGCTCTATTCTATGCAGCTTCATATTAAATTGGTATTAGCATTTTTGGCTTTGGATTAGAACAAAAAGAAACTACATTTAAAGTCAAAGCTTGGTATATTTTACCTGCGGGTTTTATCAAAGCTTTTGTCTCTGGACTAATTGGGACTACAGGTCCAGTATTGAATGCTTTTTATTTAAATTATGGTCTAGTTAAAGAAGACTTGATTGCTACCAAAGCAACTCATGTAGTGATTATTCACTTAGTTAAGATATTGACTTATGGTGCATTTGGAGTATTATCACCGCAGATTATTGCTATTGGTTTAGTCATTGGTCTAGTAGCCATACCAGCTAACTTTCTCGGCAAGTATATTCTCAATCAGATAAATCCTCAACAGTTTCGTTCAATAGTACTCGCAACAATGGCTATCAGCGGTGTATGGATGCTGTGGGGACAACGAGATTTACTCGTTTTTTGGTAATATAGAGACGCGATGCGATCGCCTGACTAACCCATAATATAATGCAGCAAGATTTTGAGAAAGTCTAATAAAGAAAAGCGATCGCACTTATTTGCACCTCCACGCATTTTATATGCAATTATCCTCAGAGGATTGATAGCATCATAACCTGCCGTTGCTTTAACTTTGTTTTGTTATCACCGTAATTTACGGTTATTTATATGTAATAATTAAAGGTAGTATTTATCCTGACGAGTGTCTACAAGCGGCAAAATGCCGGGAGCATGTCACGGAAAATTTCAGTGATCAATGGTATCTACATAAACTCCTCGCATGAACAGTGGAACTCCAGTCAACAAAATCCTGATTTTGGCAGCAAGCCCGAAAGGCATGATCCAACTGCGTCTAAACGAGGAGTTGCGTGAAATTAAGAGCGGGTTAAGGCGGGCAACAGCACGCGAGCAATTTTTGATAGAGTCCGCAGAAGCCGCACAATACAGAGATATTCGCCGCTCTATTATGGATTTCAAGCCACAGATTGTCCATTTTTGTGGACATGGAGAAGGTGAAAACGGCTTGGTATTTGAGGATGGCACAGGAAAGGCGAACCTAGTAGATGGAGAGACTCTAGCGGGACTGTTTGAGTTGTTCACCGAACACGTAAAATGTGTGGTACTCAATGCTTGTTACTCGGAGTTTCAAGCTCAAGCGATCACGCAACATATAGATTATGTCATTGGCATGAGTCAGGCGATCGGCGATAGAGCCGCAATTGAATTTGCCGTTGGCTTTTACGATGGTTTGGGTGCCGGGAGAAGTTTTGAAGATGCCTATAAATTTGGTAAGAATGCTATCCAGATACCAAGTATTGCAGAGCATCTGACACCTAAATTGCTGAGAAAAAAACAGTTTGAGACGGAAGGTGCAAATACAACTGCTTCAAATTTTGCTGATACTGTTGAAGTGTCAACCTCAGACAATCTCAGTTCTGAATGCGGAATAGATTATACGCGATTGCGAGATTTGCTAGCAGCAGGAAAGTGGAAAGAAGCGGATCAGGAAACTTTAGCAGTTATGCTCAAAGCAGCTGGGAAAGACCTAGAAAACTGGCTCACACAAGAGGACATTAAAAATTTTGCCTGTACAGACTTACGTACTATCGACACTCTCTGGACGAAATACAGCAAGGGAAATTTCGGATTTAGTGTGCAGAAAGAGATTTGGCAGAGGGTTGGAGGAAACCCAGGTGTATTTAATGAAGAGGCTTGGTTTAATTTTGGGGAACGTGTAGGATGGCGAACAACAAGGCATCATCAAATTTTATTTGCTACTTGGACTACTAGAGAATGGTCTTATTATTCTCAAATTAGCTTTAACCAAAATGCACCACAAGGACATCTTCCGCGAATGTGGGACGAATGGCGAGGTGGAGTTGAGGTATCTTCCATCGCAGCAAGGCTTGTAAAGTGTAACCTATGAAGATTTTGACAAGTTGTAGCAGTGCGATCGCATCCTCAAAGCAAAACGCTTACGCACTTACTTAATATCTACATAAAGTTTCTTTCCTAGAGCATCTGCATATTTTTCTAAAGTAGAGATACCAACATCTGAGCCATCATTTTCGATTCTGATGATTATAGATTCATGTAAATTTAACCGACGTGCTAATTCTTCTTGTGTGATTCCCGCTTCAATTCTTGCTTGCGTCAACAGTACCCCAATTTTAAAACTGGAATATCCAGATTCAAAATCTTCAGCGAACTCCGCATCGGTTTGCTTGCGTCTGGCAATGTATTTCTCTACATCACTCATCATTTTGCTTCCTGCTTAAATAATCTCTTTTTCGCTGTTCTGCCAATTCAATCTCTTGGGATGGAGTTTTTTGTGTTTTTTTAGCAAATCCGTATCAATCAACAAACGCGAACATATTTTTTAATTTATACATATTATTCCTATGTAATGTCCTCTAATTTATCTAGAGCATCTTGTAGCGCTTGACGGCAAAACTCTGGGTAGTTATCAATAACTTTGATTTTTTCAGCCATTGACTTAGTAACCCTGATAGCGATTCTCTCTGTTAAAGGTTCATCCCTATTAGTGGTGAATTGATGTTTTTTTAAATAAGGCTTTTCCTCATGATTAGGCATTTTAAGTTTTATTAACATTAATATATCGCTAGGCAACAAGCGATAATAATTATTTTGGTGGCTATCTCCCTGGACAGTTGGTAGCCACCAAATCCATTAATCAATATCAACCAATGGACAATTCCATGTTTACACGTTCTGAACTGGAAATCAAAACGCTGAAACAGTTAAAAGATTTAGCTAGTCGTTACGGCATTAAAGCTACAGGCAATCCAGCTTACAAAACCTCTTGGATTACCTCCTTAATGGCTTTTCCAGTGCTAGCGATTCAACAAATCAAACAAGGCAGAGGCTTAAAAAGTCCCACCTTTGTAAGCTTTCAAGCGTTGGGTACTGCACTCGATGAAATGGAAACTCCCACCCTTGAGCAAACCGCACTGATTAAAATCACAATGGAAGGTAGACGGATGTCATATAGCGATCGCTATGACCAAGAGAGATTATTAAACATACACAAGGCAAAACTGCATATAGAGCAAGCTATTAACCTGATAAATCACTAACATCCCTTAATAAAATCCCCTTTCCAAAGCAGGAAAGGGGGTAGAAGCTGAGATTACGCAGGATAAATCCGCAGACGCCGATTTGGTTCATCCCCAAAGCTGTGCGACTTCAAGCGGTAGTGTTCTACCAACTCGTGTTGCATTTTACGCACTTGGGCAGAACGTGGCAGTAATTCTACTGGTTGCCCTTTGGGAATGACAATTTGCTCTACGGCAAGTCTCGCTTCCTCTAAAGCATCCATCTCATCATCGCTGCCACTATGGAGAAATAATTGCAATTCCCGGTCATCGGCTAACTCCGGATCGTCCATGTTCAGCAAGCGTCGTAAACCACGGGTAATCTGGGGAATCGTGCTGGCTTTAATCATGTGAATTGGTACATGACGAGCTTTCGCCATTTGCCTGAGTTTGGCGTGATTTTTGACATGCGATCGCAGTGCCAAAATTGCATCAGCACTATCGATATCTTTTGTCAATACAACTGGCAAAGTTAACACACTTACTACCTGTTCCAACTGGTGGCGACTAACACCATAGGGGAAAATATGCAATGGCAAATCTTCACCGTTTGGTCCAGGGTGTCTGGGAGCGGCGAAATCAATACTCTCAGAGTAATTGAAAGATTCATCTAATAAGCGGTCAAATTCACTTTGCCCACTCACCCGCTCTCGCTCAGGAGATAATAGGGGTAGTGCTACCATTTGTCCAGATGAACGCCAGCCGTTAGAGGGTCGCGCTGAAGCGAAAGATTCCTCACCAACAGCTTGCGGCAGACTACGACCATTTACTACAGATAACTGTCGAGCGATCGCCACCTTGCCGGTATCATCAACGGTTCTCGTCTGCGGATTAGCCTGACGCCCCCGCAGAAGACTATCAACTGTATCGGCAACAGCTTCGTGTACTACCCAACGCTGCCTTTCCTGCATTTCCACAGCAATCTCAAAAGTAGGAGGTGCTTTGCGTTCTAAAACAGTCTTTTGACTACCCCTTCTTCTCGCTTCGTCATCCCCCAAAGTCACAGCCTGAATACCCCCAACTAAATCACATAAAGTCGGATTTTTAATCAGGTTTTCTATCTGGTTGCCATGTGCCGTACCTACCAACTGTACACCGCGTTCAGCAATAGTACGCGCCGCCAGAGCTTCCAGTTCTGTACCAATTTCATCAATAATAATGACTTCTGGCATATGGTTTTCCACTGCCTCAATCATCACTTGATGTTGAAGTTCAGGATGAGCTACTTGCATCCGTCTGGCACGACCAATAGCGGGGTGGGCAACGTCACCGTCTCCAGCAATTTCGTTAGAGGTATCAATGATTACCACTCGCTTGTCTAACTCATCCGCCAATACACGAGCTATTTCCCTTAAGGCGGTAGTTTTACCCACGCCCGGACGCCCCAGCATGAGAATCGATTTACCAGTTTCTACCAAATCGCGGATCATGCCTATAGTTCCGAATATCGCTCGACCGACGCGACAAGTCAAGCCGATAATTTTGCCGGTGCGATTGCGGATGGCGCTAATCCGATGAAGAGTTTGCTCAATTCCTGCCCGATTATCTCCGCCAAAAATTCCCACTCTTGAGATGCAATCATCTATCTGTTCTTGAGTTACGGGTGTTTCGCTCAGATACTCGGCGCTAGTAGGAAAACGAGCTTCTGGGCGACGACCCAAATCCAAGACTACTTCAACTAAACTATCTCGTCGGGGATGACTCTCTAGTATTTGACGCAGGTCTTGGGGCACAATGTCTAATAACTTTTGGAGATCGTCTGTAATCGTCATGCTTTCTATGGTGACGTTTTTAGAGATAGATAGGACACTTTTATTTGATTCGTGTCCGCAACGCGCTTTTATTAGCGCTCCTGCTGTGACTTGAGTTGGGAAACGAGAGAATAAGCAAGCTCTACAGCTTGCCAAAGTAATACTTCGTCTTCTTCAAGGCGAACAGTTGGCTTTACACTTGCTTTGTTTACCTCCTGAGTTTCTAACTGTTCAAGAATCGGTGACAGCAGTACACGGGCATAGCTGCCGTATGCAATACCGGATATGGAGGAGGGGGAGCCAGTGCGTTGCGTATTTTCCCCCCGTTGTAGCACCTGGCGTGGGAG
>CASBQA010000233.1 GCA_949127635.1 Nostocales cyanobacterium PMM_0069
AGATTGGTGAGACAGCGTTGCCGACTGCGAACCCCAAGGGTTAAGCCGCAGGCATCATTGTTTTTTATTTTTTCGATAAATATAAAGCTTTAAAATAAATAGCTTTAGCGTTACTTGCCAAGCTAAGAGCTTAATTCAGCATCGGATGCTCTTACTTTTTGTTCTTAGATAGTGCATTCATAAGTGAGATTATGTCAGTATTAGGAGTCACATCTTATCTAAGCTGAGGAAACTTTTTGTCATGTTGGCACAAACTTCTACTTCTGTAATGTCATTTCTTGGCATTGATGTTGCTGCTACTTATGATACATCAAAAGTAGTAATATTGCCCATTGCTTACGAAGCAACGACCACTTATCGCCGGGGCTGTGAAAATGGACCAGATTCAATACTGGAGGCTTCGCATCAGGTGGAATATTATGATGAAGAACTGGATAGAGAAACTGGTTGCGAAGTCGGGATTTACACTCACCAAACCATTGCGGACACGCGCTCCTGTAGTGTTAGCGCCGAGGAAATGCTAAAAGTTACCGAAGAAACGGTTTCTAAGTTAATTGGCGATCGCAAATTTGTGATTGGTCTGGGTGGCGAACACAGTATTACTGCGGGAATCGTCGAAGCTTATCGTCAGTTTTATACAAATGAGCCATTTACGGTAGTGCAAATTGATGCTCACGGTGACTTACGCCACAGTTATGAAGGCTCAATTCACAATCATGCTTGTGTAATGCGGCGAATTGTCGATATGGATTTACCCACCGTCCAAATTGGCATTCGGGCAATTTGTAAAGAAGAAGCTGACTTAATTAAAGAAAAACAGCTAACTGTGTTTCGAGCGCGGGAAATTGCTAATGAGCCAAATTGGATCGAAAGAGCAATTTCGGCGATTCAGACAGAGAACGTTTTTCTCACCATTGATTTAGATGGAATCGATCCTACCTTAATTCCTGGCGTTGGTACTCCAGAACCGGGCGGTTTAAATTGGTATGCTTTGATGACCTTCTTGCGACGCGTTTGTGAAAAACATAATGTCATCGGCTGTGATGTGATGGAATTAGCACCCCTTGTAGATTCAGTAGTTTCACAATTTACGGCAGCCAAATTGGTCTATAAAATTATTGGGTATCAAGCATCAGCTAAAGGTTGGTTTGAAGTTGGAACATAACGCTGAATGTGACTATATTTTTTGTTTTTAGTTCCTTGGCGGTGAAAGAAGATGAATATACTAGAAATAATTGACACTCCCGTAGGAAGCTACGCACCAGATTTTGAATTGCCAGGAATCGACAAACAAGTACACCATCTTCGGCGTTATCTTGAAAAGTTCCGTGCTATCGGCGTTATTTCCATGTGCAACCAATGTCCTTATGTCAGGTTGTATATAGATAGGCTAAAAGAAATTCAAGCGGAATTTGCTCAACAAGGTTTTTCGCTGATTGGCATGAATGCCAGTGATGGCAATGAAAATCCGACGGAAAGCTTTGACAATATGCAAGCTTTTGCCCTCATGCATGAGTTGAACTTTCCCTATCTATGGGACTCAACTCAAGATACAAGCCGCAGTTTTGGGGCGCTGGTTACACCAATGGCTTTTTTAATAGATAAAGATGGTGTAGTCCGCTACAAAGGGCAAATCGATGATAATCCGGAAGATTCCCGGTCTGTGAAAGAGCAATATTTAAAAAACGCGATCGCCTCTGTGTTTCAAGGTAAAAAAGTTTACATTCCCCAAACTTCACCGATTGGTACTTGTCTAATCTGGCGGAATTAGAGACAGAAAGTCACCCCCACTGCTATCTTAAATTGGAGGCAATTGGAACTTTTTGATAAAGTGTAACTTCATGGGAACGAATTACCGACGGGTTTTACTTAAATTGAGCGGTGAAGCCTTGATGGGGAATATGGGCTATGGAATTGATCCAGAAGTGGTGAAAGAAATAGCACAAGAGGTAGCAGAGGTAATAACCACAGGTGTTCAGATCGCCATTGTTGTGGGCGGTGGTAATATTTTTCGTGGCGTCAAAGCGGCGTCAGCGGGTATGGACAGGGCAAACGCTGACTACATCGGCATGATTGCCACGGTAATGAATGCCATGACACTGCAAGACTCGCTGGAACAAATAGGGGTAGAAACGCGGGTACAAACTGCGATCGCTATGCAAGAAGTAGCCGAACCGTATATTCGTCGTCGTGCCATCCGTCATCTTGAAAAAGGACGGGTGGTAATTTTTGGCGCTGGTTCTGGAAATCCTTTCTTTACTACCGACACGACTGCTGCATTAAGAGCCGCAGAAATTGATGCGGAAATAATTTTTAAAGCAACCAAGGTAGACGGTGTGTACGATGCTGACCCCCATATCTATCCTGATGCCAAACGCTATCAAAGCATTACTTACGCCCACGTTTTGGCTCAAGATTTGCGGGTAATGGATAGTACTGCGATTGCTATGTGTAAAGAAAATAACATTCCCATACTTGTATTTGATTTATCGGTGCGAGGTAATATTCAACGAGCAATTATGGGAGAATCTATCGGCACCCTTGTGGGAGGTTCTTGTGAAATTAGATGAAGCTGAGAGTACGATGCAAAAGACCGTTGAATCAACTCAACGAGCTTTTAACACGATTCGCACTGGTCGCGCCAATGCGAGTCTATTAGATAAGGTGATGGTGGACTATTACGGTTCCCCCACATCGATGAAATCACTGGCAAATATTAGCACGCCAGATTCGACAAGTATTACGATTCAGCCCTACGATCGCAATACCATGAATTTGATCGAAAAGGCAATTTCCATGTCGGATGTTGGTCTAACCCCCAACAACGACGGTTCTGTGATTCGGCTGAATATTCCGCCCTTGACAAGCGATCGGCGTAAAGAATTTGTCAAACTCGCCGCCAAATATGCTGAAGAAGGACGCGTTGCCATTCGCAACATCCGTCGCGATGCCCTAGACAC
>CASBQA010000234.1 GCA_949127635.1 Nostocales cyanobacterium PMM_0069
CTTCAAACAGGAACGTTCTCACTTCAAACAGGAACGTTCTCACTTCAAACAGGAACGTTCTCACTTCAAACAGGAATGTTCTCACTTCAAACAGGAACGTTCTCACTTCAAACAGGAACGTTCTCACTTCAAACAGGAACGTTCTCGTTTCAAACCTCAAGCTTCAACTTCAGTTCAAGGCTAATAGCTGAAATCTGCGGATATCTTGCATTAAAACCAAAACCGCCTCAGAATAAATTCTAAGGCTAATAGCTAAAGTCGTCTAAAGACGACTGAATAAGGGTTTTAGTCCACAAAGCGTGGACTTTAACTATAAGATGTGGTATTAATTTCTAGGTGGGTGATATAATGCCCGTCTAATTAACAGTAATAAAAACGTCGCAACCGTCGTAGAGACGTGACGGCGGAACGTCTTTACATCATGAGTAATTTTCCGGACATGATATGATGCTGCTAATCGAATCTATAGCGCTTCTCAGTTTGGTGCAGTACATCAAAGAATTAAGGAAACGCAGATGAACGCAGATGAACGCAGATAAATCTGTATTTGATTCAAACGAGAAGTGCTATAGCTTCCGGAATGGCTGTTAATGCTGCTGATGTTATGCGTAATGCTATTGAATTTTGATCCTAAAAGCTTGATAATAGCCTCAGGCACCCATGAGCAATAATCCCACCGTGAAGAAAATCTTGATTTTGGCAGCCAATCCCGCACAAACCGAGCATCTAAGTTTAGATGAGGAGGTGCGCGATATTAAAGAAGCGTTGCAATTGTCAAAATATCGCGAGCAATTTATTATCGACTCAAATTGGGCAGTGCGTCCAGACGATATCCGTCGTTCTATATTAAATTTCCAACCGAATATCATCCATTTTTCTGGGCATGGAGCGGGAACTAAGGGATTATGCTTTGAAGATGATAATAAAAATATACAGTTTGTTGCAGGAGAAACCCTAGCTCAATTATTTGCACAGTTTGCCGATAAAATAGAGTGTGTGCTGCTGAATGCTTGCTACTCAGAGGTGCAAGCTGATGCGATTGTCCAAGAAATTGATTATGTAATTGGCATGAATGCTCCCATTGGCGACAAAGCAGCAATTAAATTTGCTGTTGGTTTTTACGATGGGCTTGGAGGTTATGACCCTCAGTATTCTAAAGGTACACCAATCGAGTTTGCTTTCAATCTTGGTTGTAATGCAATCGGGCTAGCTGGGCTATCAGGCAATAATACTCGTGAAGCTGTCAGGGTGTCTGGGGTATCTGCTGACAAGTCTATTGCTGTACTAAAAAAGAAACTGGGTTTAGTAGACAAAATAACTATTGTGGAACCTATAAAACCGGCTATTATACGATATTCTGGTAAAGTTAAGATGAAAGTCTGCCAAAACCTGATTCAAGACTGGCAAAGTTTAGCAGATTATTTTGATATTCCCTTAGAACAACGCGCTAGTTTTGAAGCGGGAAGACAGCCATATCGAATTTGGGAATGGTTAGAACAGAGAAGCAGACTTGGTGAATTAGAAGTTGCTTTAAGTGACATTGGGCGAGATGATTTAGTTGAAGAGCTAAAAAAAAACTAGTTGATGAAGAAGCTGATAATCTGCTTCTCGGTCAACTTATTGGTAATGTCCCAAATTTACCACCGCACTTTTTACCCCGTGAGGAACAACTCAACCCGCTGAAAAACAAGGTGTTAGCTGATACTAATCAACCTGTGGCTATCACGGCTAAAAGTCGCAGTGTGGGGGTACAAGGTATGGGGGGAATTGGCAAAACTGTACTAGCTACAGCATTAGCGCGGGATGAAGAAGTCAGACGAGCGTTTCCTGATGGGGTAATTTGGATAACATTCGGGCAAACACCGCAAATTTTAACTTTGCAATCGGATGTAGTAGAAGCGCTGGGGGATAAGCAAGCAACGTTTACCGAGATTAATTCGGGAAAAACGCAGTTGCGAAAGTTGTTGACGGGTAAAGCTTGTTTGCTGATTTTAGATGATGTCTGGAATTTGGAACACGCGATCGCATTTGACGTGTTAGAAAAACGTAGTCAGATGTTAATTACTACCCGTGATGCCGGGATAATTACAGCGTTGGGAGGGGAAGAATATCAGCTTTCAATTTTAAGTGAACAACAGGCTTTAGATTTATTAGCGAATTGGGCAAATCAAGCTTTAGAGACGTTACCACCGATAGCACAAGAGGTAGCGCGAGAATGTGGGTATTTGCCATTAGCATTATCAATGGTGGGAGCGATGATGCGCGGGAAACCGACAAATCGCTGGCAGAATGTATTAGAAAAGCTGCGTTGTGCAGACTTAGAGAAGATTAAGCAACAGTTTCCAGATTATCCTTATCCTGATTTACTCAAGGCAATTCAGGTAAGTGTGGAAGCGTTGGAACCAGAAGAGAGAGAAAGATATTTAGATTTTGCTGTCTTTCCTGAAGATACAGCGATACCGGAAGCAGTTTTGCAGACTTTTTGGGAACCGTTGGGTTTGGATGAGTATGACACTCAAGATGTAATTGATAAGTTGGTGAGTAAGTCTCTGATGTCGCGGGATAAAAAGGGAAATTTGAGTTTGCATGACTTACAGCTTGATTATGTCAGAAAACAGACCTCTCCCCCAGCTACGGTGTACACACAAGTTATCGAATCACTACCAGTTCTCGAATTACCCCACCCTAACCCTCCCCTTGGAAAGGGGAGGGGACAAGAATCTCTTGTTTCCCCCCTTTCCAAGGGGGGATTAAGGGGGGTAATTCGACTTGTGTACACCGGACCTTTCCAAGGGAGGATTAAGGGGGGTAATTCGACTTGTGTGTACACGTAGCCTTGGTAAAGAGAGGGGTGTCCGGAACGGACGGCGTGAGGTTTTTTATGTACCTCACTCAACCGAGAACCGCAATGTATTTAATTTAAGTCCCTCTCCGCGTCGCAGAGAGGTTTACCGACTTCGCTACAGAAACGTTCTCAGCGCTTTCCCCAAATACTCGTACTGTTCTGGTGTATTGTAAATTTGCGCCGAAACCCTGACTAGTAACTTCGGTTTTTCCTGCCAGGGAAGCACTTGCACTTGAATCCCAAATCTATCAAACAATTCATCGTGCAAAGCCATAAAATGGCGACTTTCCAATACTTCTGGCATGGGAATAACTGCCATAGAACCAATCATCTCATCTGGACAGGGCATCGACACGTTCAACGCTTTACAAAGTAACTGTCTTGCCTGCAATGCTAGCTGATGATTTCGCTGTCTTAATTCATTCCACCCACCAGGTAACAGAGAACCCATAAAAGCGATCGCTTCCGGTACGCACATATAAGCTGTAGGATCGTCTGCACCCATCCAATCAAACTCCAACTGAAAGCGTGATTTATCAGTTCGTGGTGAGTTTGCACCGTGGCTAATTGTCAAGGGACGAATTTCTAACTGTTTATCGCATCGTACATACAAAAACGCCGCACCTTTCGGCGCACACAGCCATTTATGACAATTCCCGGTGTAATAAGTCGCCCCAATTTCTGATAAATTTAAAGGTAGCATTCCCGGCGCGTGGGCACCATCTACAAGGGTATCCACACCGCGCTGTTGCAACTCTTTCACCAACTGCTGAATGGGAAAAATTAATCCAGTTTGGCTGCTAACGTGATCCAAAAGTGCTAATCGCGTTTTTGGCGAAACCTGTTCAATTACCGCTGATAAAATTTGTTCTGACGATTCTAAAGGAAAAGGAATTTTTGCCACCACCACCCGCGCCCCGGTGCGACTAGCGATAAAATCTAAAGCATTACGGCAAGCGTTATATTCATGGTTCGTTGTGAGAATTTCATCCTCTGCATGAAAGACAAGCGATCGCAATACACAATTAACGCCAGTCGTCGCATTTGGAACAAATACCAAATCTTCGGCATCCGCACCCACAAACCCCGCCAATTTTCTCCTTGCGTCATCCAGCAACCCTTCCCACTCCCTGCCAAAAAAGCGCAGAGGTTCATGTTCTAACTGCTCGCGCAATCGTTGTTGCGCTTCCAGCACAGCCTTAGGACAAGCACCAAAGGAACCATGATTCAGAAACGTTACCGATGAATCAAGCAACCATAACTGCTGAAAGGTTGAGGATTGAAGTTTGAAATTATTTTTTTCATCCTTCATCTTTCACCCTTCATCCTTTATTTAACTCCCCAGGCCGGATTCGAACCAGCGACCAATCGATTAACAGTCGATCGCTCTACCACTGAGCTACTGAGGATCACATTTTTTTATATTAAGGGTAAAGATAGGATTTGGCAAGTACCTCAGCGAAAATTTTTCAAAAAACTTTTCGCAAGATACTTCGAGTCCATAATCCTTTGCATCCAAACCCAATGACAGAGGTAACTTGGCGATAAATTAATGCTAATATTTAATTTACTCCCATTCGCAATTGCGCCAGACGCTGCCGCGCTTTGGGATCAATAGAATTTGCTAGAAATCTAGTTTTAGATTGTTTCTTTGTTTGATACTTTTGCCGCGATCGGCAGACGGTGGCTTCCACTTCCCAACATAATTTTTGAGCGGACAACCATTCAGCACCATAACCTAGTATCATCAACTGTTGTGCCCGGTCTGATGTGGCAACAATTACGCGAGATAATGAAGAGCGCAAAGACGCACAGGTTTTTTCGATGTAGGTGTCAGCAGTCTGTCCAAAATCAGTGTAATGAACTGATAAAAGCTCTGTAATAACTTCTTTATTGCTAGAGGAATTTTGATATTGGGCATCAAAGACGATTTGAGTCTCATAACCCTCAAAAGCAGTGTAACTGATTAAAGTTTCAATCAATTCGCCGCGTGCTGCCTCTAATCCAACATGGTCACGGGTTTTTTTCAGGCAATGCCAAGTGCCAATTATATTGTAGCCGTCCACTAATAAAACGGCTGAAAGTGACGAGGGGGGCATGGTTTTTAATCACAATTATCTAGAGTTAACAAAATTCATTCATAACTTTTATAGTAGTTGAAGCACTGCTTGTAACTCTATGTTACAGAAAGCAAAAAAGTAGATCAATTGTGTAAAGTTGCTGTATAAACTGAAAACGCGCCTTTTTAGAGGCGCGTTGCAGTTTTTTGTAATTACTAATTAATTATTAGCTTGAGATAAAAGAAAGCTGGACAACTAGATATTAAGAGGCTTCGTCGTGTACCTCCATCAAACGTTGTTTTAGACGTAAAGCTTCACCTTTATCCACTAGAGAGCCTTTTTCTAGCAAAAAAGCGCCATCACAGTAATTTAACTCGTCTAGGCGATGCGTTACCCAAAGAGCCGTCATATTTCGACTTTTGACTAAGCGCTGTACTTGAGCTACTAAGTCCAGTTGACTATCTGGATCGAGTAAAGCAGTAGGTTCATCTAATAGTAAAACCTCACAGCGACGAGCGATCGCACCAGCAATTGCCACTCGCTGCTTCTGTCCACCACTCAAAGCATAGATGGGACGTCGTTGCAGTGAAAGCAAATTCACTGCCCCCAGCGCTTCCTCAACCCTTGCTCTGACTACTTTTGGCGACAATTTTTCTTCCACCAATCCAAAAGCCACATCTGCACCAACAGTTGGCATTACCAATTGATGATCCGGATTTTGGAAGACAAAGCCAACCGGATGCAAAATCCGAATTTCTCCAGACTGAGGTGCTAATAATCCCGCAAGTAATCTGAGCAAAGTTGATTTGCCACTGCCATTAGTACCCAAAAGCATCCAAAATTCACCTTGAGGTACTTCTAGAGAGCAAGATTTGATAACTTTCTCTCCATTAGTCCAACTGAAGTTTAAATCCTTTACCTCAATGCCCAATTCCGCCATTTTTATACCGCCAATGGCTTACTCAGATGCTAGGGCAAAGAAACCAGGTGGTCTAGCACCACCAGCAGCTACACCATCTTTCTGAGATATTTGTACCCCAGAAATTTCACTAGCACGGACGGCAATTTTTTTCTCTGTCTTGCCCTCACATATTAGTTCCACAATATCAGGATTGCCAGAGCGCATCGCTGCCAAAATCAATTGGTAAACAGCTTCAGCATCCTCAGATGTCTTACGTTGTACTGATACCGGGAAAGGCGTATTTCTTAAGGTCAAATCGATTGTGAACATGAATCGGTTAATGAAATTTAACTGTAGCAATCATTTTAGCGTGTGGGCAATGCCCATTGCCCAATGCCCATTGCCCCTTATAAATCTTAAATAAATATAAATATTACATTCAGTTAAAAATTGTGTAGAAAAATGAGAAAGAATAGTTATAGAATAATGAGACACAGTAAAAAATTGTAAACTGGATTAATAACCCAGTTTGTGTTCTGTCTTATAGATAGCAGTAAAACCGCAATCTATAGGCAGAGAAAACCTGAACTTATAAACTTTTGGAGATTTCTTGTAATGACCATCGCAGTAGGACGCGCCCCCAGTAGAGGGTGGTTTGACGTACTAGACGACTGGTTGAAGCGCGATCGCTTTGTATTCGTAGGTTGGTCAGGGATATTATTATTCCCAA
>CASBQA010000235.1 GCA_949127635.1 Nostocales cyanobacterium PMM_0069
CATTGCCGTGGTAGTTGTCTGAATCATAAAAGCCATTTTTTGTGCCGAAAAATAAGCACGAAAAGGTAAAGATAACAGTTAATCCAACTAATATCAATTTTACATCCATTTGTTTGTCGTCCTCTACTAAAGACGTCTTTATCTTAATAGAGCGATCGGCACAATTGAGCCGAATCACCAAAATTTTTTACTATGTTTGGGTTGATTGGGCAATGGGTAAGATTACGACAATCAGTCAGATTGTAGAACTATTTGGTTCACCTGTCTATCTATCTGGGACAGGACTTATGCAATAATAACGTCGTAAGTAGTGGTAATTCATGAATTACTACTAGCAAAGTCTTAATTAATACATGAGCTATACAGACCAAACCCACCTCCGTGGGTTAGAAAGCCTTGATTTTGTGTTAGTCCGCGCAGGCGGACTTTTCCTGTGTAGTAGCTTTTCAAACATCCTTTTAGAGAAACCGAGTTTATAAATTTTCATGAGTGATTTAGGACTGCTATAGGAATCCGGTTTGATTGCGTGAAAAGATACGTAGAGTCTGGCTTATTGGGGTGTGGATTTTCTTCCCCCAACAGAGTCCGTTGCGTTAGCGACCAAAGTACGGCACCATATCAAGGAGAGGAGTGCGTTATGGATTTCAACAATCACGCACCCTACGATATTTAATGCGTGTTCACCCAATCAAATAGTAATCCTATAGTTATTAGTTATTAACCCTCTTTTATGACTCTAGAGAGAGAATAATAATTATGAAGTCCTGACGATTAAAATCGCGGCTACACAAACAAAGTCCGCGTAGGCGGACTAATCTGAAAATAGGGTTTCAAATTTTATCTGGCAAGAGTAATAAAAGAGCGTTAATTGTTCCTTCTTCTAGCAACTACTAAGCATTAACCACTAACTCACTCATCTGTTCTCGCAAAACAGCAATTTGTGAAATGATTATTTTTTCCATTGTTCCATCTAGCATTTCTCTCATCCAGTACATCATAGAAGAGAGAAATAATTCTTTGAGGTAGGCAAAAGAAAAGCCATCTGTCATTTCAGAAATTTGAGTTACAACTGCATCAGAAAGACACATTGTTGGTTGAATTTTATTATTCCACAAACTAATGTATGCTATGCGTTCAGTCAAAGCAGGTAACTCAAAATGATATTTGCGATCAAAACGGCTAGGACGATTTATAATTGCGGAATCAATACGTTCTGGGTGATTTGTTGTAGCTAAAATAACAATTCCTTCATTAGCAGCAAAACCGTCAAGTTCATTCAAAAAAAACGAGCGATTTTCATCATCTACTAAAGAATCAATATCTTCTAAAATAAGAATACACGGGGCAGATTGCCGCGACTCCTTGAATACCTGACGAATATTTTCATGAGGAGTATCATACCTAGACTTAAAGCTTTTTACATATAAAGAAGGTTGGTGCATTTTATTAATCAAAGCTTTGACGGTGTGAGTTTTGCCATTTCCTGGAGAACCGATAAACAGAATACCGCGTTTCCAAGGTACACCGTAAGTTTGGTAAGTTTCCCGCGAGGCAAAAAAGTGTTCTAGGTCGTTTTGAATATCCTGTTTAAGATTTTTGTCCAAAATCAAATTATCAAAAGTAGCAGTTTTAATCGACAAAAACAATTCGGGATTTTTTGCCCAACAACCATCCTCAAATACAAGAACCTCGTCTCTAATTTCCGAATTCCACTCACAAACAGCAGCAAAAAATTGTTCAGCTATTTCTTGGCGATCGCTCAAAATCCAGTAATATCTAGTTTTACAAAAACCCTCTTGCCAACTCATTAACAATATATCAAGTTGGTGTTCTTGCCATATGACTTCAAAGCTGGCATTTTCGGTACGATTATAAATTTCATTGTCCATACCATCCCAGTTAGTGAGAATCTGGTTGTGGATAGAAGCGTCATATTTAATAGTGCAGAGATTTGCCTCAGCATACTCTTCTAAATTAAACGATGAGTCACTACCTTCCAACAATGCTTTTTTAGAATAAATCGCTCTTAATTCCTGACTGACATGATAAGAAATAGCATTATTGGGAAGGCTAAGTGCTTCTATAATCAGTTGTTGAATTCTCATGGTTCTTTCAGTTTATTAATTGATTATGGTGCAATAATGTGCAAGCCTGGTGATTATCTACAAACCCGTTGTCATAAATTCCAGATATAAGTACCCATACATTTATAAACTGACAACTTGCACATCAAAATTATATGTATGCTAGCCCTTTCAAGGTGTTGTGTGATGGACTGATTTGTATGTAGTTTGGTAAAAAGAGGTGCAAATCTGTTGGGTATGGCTTCTAACTCCCCTACAGACGTTCCGATGGAACGTCTCTACCACTCCTCATAATCAAAGAATAATTTTCTTACCTCTTTCGGTGAAGCGAACCTTTTTAATATTTAATTGAGCATTGCTTGTCAAACTTTTGCGAAGGCTACCAAATAAAGCAAATTGCTCGCAATGAGAAAGAGAAACTAACTGCCGTTTGGAATCAGGGGATATTCGTAAATCTACGGTAGCAATACGATTTTTTACACTTACACGATAACCAGCTAAATTAAAATCGCCTGTATCTTGTTGCTCTATGATTTTACTCACAATACCCGTTGCAGGTTCTTCTGCTGGCACTGAAACTGTGTTCGGAATCAGTTCTTGACATTCGCTATCACTTGTGTATAGGGTAAGGTCAATAGTCTTGCCAGTAGTAGGTTGAGAAGTTGACAAAGCGGCATTTTCAGTAAAGGGTTCTGTCGAAAAAGGCTGCTCTTGGCTCGATTTAGCTCTTAGTTGAGCCTGGGTGGGGTTTTGGGATGAAAGACTGTTGGTTGGTGTTGTTGTGGCTGCTGATGCCGTTTCGTCAAGATTTCGAGAAGCTTGGGTTGAACTACAACTGCTGACGCTGGCGGCGATCGCTATAACAATAAAAGGGATAATATATTTTTTATTTGTATTCATAATTTTGTCGCTGTGTTATTTTATTAACTTCAGTGTGGCTAGTATAAAATCCGTAAAAATTATCAACAAAATGTCTGTCATAGTAAGAAATAATTTTAGAGGAAGGGTCAAGGGTTAAGAGTCAAGATTTTTTGCGCTGTTGAATGCGTGGCTCTTGACATCCTCGAACATGAAAAAATTTTACACTTGCGTATGGATAATTAAGCGATCGCTTTTATTTTGACACCAAGTCTTATAATTTTATCTTGATTATCATACTATATTGGATAAGTCAATATATTTAACATTCAAAAAAAGCTAAAACATAGAATTTAGGAGCTATATAAATGATAAGAGCGCGCAAGAACTTTGCCCAGCATTGGCTAAAAAGCGAAAAGGCACTTCAGTCAATAGTAGAAGCAGCTGAATGTCAACAAAGCGATCGCATTCTGGAAATTGGACCTGGTACTGGCATTCTCACTCGTCGTTTATTACCAAAGGTAAAATCTTTACTCGCAGTGGAAATTGACCGCGATTTGTGCAAATTATTAGTCAAACAACTGGGTCAAAGTGATAATTTTTTACTTCTGCAAGGAGATTTTCTCACTTTAGATTTACCATCTCATCTTGCAGCTTTTGAAACTTTTCAAAACCCAAATAAAGTTGTCGCTAATATTCCCTACAACATCACTGGACCAATTATAGAAAAGCTACTTGGTACCATCGCCAAACCAAATTCTCAACCATTTGATTCAATAGTACTACTAGTACAAAAAGAAGTAGGAGAAAGATTATATGCTAAACCAGGCTCGAAAGCTTTTGGAGCATTAAGCGTGCGGGTACAATATTTAGCTGAGTGTAAGTTAATTTGTACAGTACCCGCATCTGCATTTTCCCCACCCCCAAAAGTAGATTCAGCAGTCGTGCGGTTAGTTCCCTACCAAATAGAACCACCAGCAAATGACCCGCGACGACTGGAAACTTTGGTAAAGTTAGGATTTGGGGAAAAGCGCAAAATGTTAAGAAATAATTTGCAGTCGATTGTAGAACGCACTAGCCTGACACAATTACTAGAAAAATTAGAAATAAATCCTCAAGTCCGTGCTGAAGACGTTAGCGTCTCTCAATGGGTAGCACTGGCAAATCAGTTAGAAGATATTATGAAGTCTGAAGTGTAAAACTTTCATTTTTCATCCTTTATCATTCATCCTTCATCCTTTTCAAAATGCATTCCTATACCCTAATTGCTCCTGCTAAAATTAACTTGTATCTGGAAATTATAGGCGATCGCCCAGATCACTACCACGAGTTAGCAATGATACTGCAAAGCATCGATTTGGCAGACGAAATCGAGTTGCGTTCCCTCAGCAGTGAAAGGATTCGCGTCCACTGCAACCACCCACAAGTACCCACAGACCAAAGTAATCTGGCATACCGAGCAGCCGAATTAATGGCAACGCAATTTCCTAGCACCTTTGCTAAATACGGTGGTGTAGAAATCACCATCACCAAGCGAATTCCTGTAGCTGCTGGTTTAGCTGGGGGTTCGACGAATGCAGCAGCGGTTTTGGTAGGAATTAATTTATTATGGAAGTTGGGATTAACTCAGTCAGAATTAGAAGAACTGGGAGCTACTTTAGGTTCAGATGTACCATTCTGCGTTGCCGGTGGAACAGCGATCGCTACAGGTAGAGGTGAACAACTTTCTCCTTTGCCAAGTTTAAATAGTATATATATAGTATTGGGTAAATACAAAAGTTTAGAAGTTTCTACACCTTGGGCTTATAAAACTTATCGCACTGAATTTGGTGATTCTTATATTAGAGGTAGGGATAATTTAGCGGTTCGTGCATCAGCGGTACATTCAGGAGAAATGGTAAAAGCAATCTTACATCAAGATGCCAAAGAAATTGCTCAGAAGCTACATAATGATTTAGAAAAGGTAGTATTACCAGCTTATCCGCAAGTGTTAGAGTTGCGAGAAATTTTTGCAAATGCAGGAGTTTTGGGAACGATGATGTCTGGTTCTGGACCAAGTGTGTTTGCGCTGTGTGAATCTCAAGAACATGCAGAACAAGTTAAGCAGCAAGTGAAAACAGCGACGAATAACGAAGATTTAGAATTGTTTGTAACTCAAGCGATCGCACATGGAATTCAGATAGTATCTTAACAAAACATAGTCCTATGAATTCTCCATTTCCAGGGATGAATCCTTATCTGGAAAATCCCGTATTTTGGTCAGAAGTACATCATCGGTTAATCGCACTCATAGCGGACGAGATTGAGCCAAACATACCTTCTCAATATCGAGTTGCGATTGAGCAACGTACTTATTTAAGTGATGAAGAAGATTCTATCTTGGTAGGTATTCCTGATGTGACTATTTTTTCTCAACAATCAAATCAGAAAGAGCATTCATCAACAGCTACACAAATATCTACCACAGATGGGCTAACGGTGACAATACCCATGCCAGAAAATGTCACAGAAAGTTACTTACAAATTCGAGAGATAGAGACGGGATTTGTTGTTACAACAATTGAAATTCTCTCTCCCAAAAACAAACGAGCAGGTGAAGGAAGAAAAGCTTATGAACGAAAGCGAAAACAAGTTTTAGCTAGTCTGACGCATTTAGTAGAAATTGATTTACTCAGAAATGGTCGGCAAATGTCTTTATTAGGAGAAGTGCCAACAACAGATTATCGCATTGTTGTTAGTCAAAGTGAAATTCGCCCTCAAGCTAAATTATATGGCTTTAGCATTCGCGAAAAGATTCCTGCTTTCGTGTTACCTTTGCAGTCAGGAGATAAAGAAGTGATTTTAGATTTGCAACCTTTATTAAATCGAATATATGCCCGTGCTAGATATTATTTAACTATTGATTACAATCAAGAGCCAATACCACCATTAAAGGCAGAAGATAAAGCATGGGCTGATATAATTTTACGCGGAATAGGGACTAGGAAATAGTACCGCAAGTCAAAAGTCAAAAAGCTTATAATTCACCTTTTTAACGATCCTCTTGTCCCCCTTGTCCCCTTCCAATTCCCAATCCAAAATCCTATGAGTGACCCAAATTTAATTCAACAACCAGAGACAGAAAAAAATACAGCGACTCCATTACGCTGTTTAATTGGGTCAATAATTTCTGGAGGACTAGCGATCGCAGTCTACTCCCTACTAAATGCGATCGCTATCAGATTTGCCACAAACCCCATCCATTCACAAAACCAATTAACTATCAGAATTTCCTCCGCAGTGCGTACCCTCGTTCTAGGTGTATTCACCTTAGGAACAGGAGTATTTGCGATCGTCACTCTTGGTTTGTTCGCTTTAGGAGTACAATTATTGATACAGCAGTTGAGACAAAAAAGTTAAACTGGGGTGGCATTTTGCAGTATAAATTGATGCTTTTTCCGCCAGCTTTGGGGAGGTATCTCGTTATGTTGACGAAACTGACGGGAAAAGTGACATGCATTCTGGTAGCCTAGGCTTGTAGCAATTCGCTCGATACTTTGGTCAGTATTTTGAAGTAAATAACGTGCTGCTGCCATTCTACGCTTCACAATCCAAGTATTTACGGTGTCTCCCGTCTTTTTCGCAACTCGATTAGTTAAGTAAGCGGAGGAATAACCAACTGCTTGAGCTACATCACACAAAGTAATTCCTTCTTGATAATGAGCTTCGATATAATCAAAAACTTCTTTGAGTTGAGGAATCGATGGAAAAATGAATTCAAGAGGTTCTTCGGTTGAAGTCTTTGGTGTCGGTAATGATGCTGACATTTTATGAGAATTGATGGCACACCAGAAGCGGATCTGAGTTTGCTTTTCTAATCGGGTAGCGATCGCTCTGAGCAATTGCTCTACTGTACACGGTTTGGTAAGATAGTCATCTGCGCCCAATTCCATACCTTTGCGGACATCTTCTGGGCTGTTGCTGCCAGTCAGAAAAATGAAAGGAATAATCGCTGTTATCGGCTCTTGACGCAGTGCAGAGAGAACGGCATAACCATCCATATCCGGCATTATAATATCACAAATTATCAAGTCCGGTGAATGTTCTTGTGCTTGCTGGATACCAGTAATACCGTTATGGGCACCTATAGGATCAAAACCTTCAGTTTGCAGACTATCTAAGAAGATATTGCGGGTAGTTGCATCATCTTCTATTACGAGAATTTTTTTCGCTGATTGTTCCATCATAATGAAATTACCACAATTTTTAGTAGAAAAGTAACGCTAAACTTTATGCCGAGTACTTAATTAGTGCTGAGTCAAAGTTTTTATTCAAAACTCAAGATTCAGAAATTCTATTGGGCAACACAACAGTAAACTTAGTGCCTGCACCCACATCACTTTCAACAGTAATTCGACCTCTATGTATCTCTACAAGGGTTTTCACAACCGATAAACCCAAACCAGTACCGGGGACACTATCGACATTGCTACCGCGATAAAATGCTTCAAA
>CASBQA010000236.1 GCA_949127635.1 Nostocales cyanobacterium PMM_0069
ATTATTAAGACATAATATAACTTAACTAGTTTGTAAAGAAATAATCAATAATTGCAACTAAAATATACATTTTCGTCACTTAATACCTTAGCTAGAAGCGATAAACTTTGACTTTCATTTATAATATAAAAGTCAAACAAACACTTGAGGAACCGCACTAATGAAGTATAAAGTATGAAGGATAAAGGATAAAGTCTGAGAACAATAAATTATATCTGACACGAAAAACTATGAAAGATAAATCATGGGTAAGGTCTTAACTTCATCCTTTATCCTTCTCCTCCACTCCTAGACTATGCGAACACACTTCATCCTTCAGTTGACAACCGCTAGGTTCAGGAATTCGCCATGCATGAACTATTTCAAGCTGTTTTAAACAGTGATGAGAAAACAGCTTTACGTCAGTTGGTCTTTGCATTAAATGTCTCAGGGAAGCGATACTTCTTGAGAAATGAAATTCTTTCAGCGTTTGCAGACTACTGTCAAGACTCGCAAAAACCTGCGTATTTTTACCATTCTTCTTCTTTGGGCAAGTTAATTCACTACACCCATGAAATAATTATCGAAGAAGAAAATACTTGGTTTCTTGTCCGACCGAAAATCGCTAGCCAAGAAATTTGGCGACTTGAGGCAAACATGACTTTGGAGCCTCAAGAACCAAAAGCATTGTTATATGTGCGCGATCGCTTCGTTAACCGTTACCAACCAAACATCTTAGAAATAGACACCCATCCCTTTTATGAAGGTTCACCAAATGTCAGCGATCCGAGAAACATTGGTCAAGGTCTAACATTCCTCAACCGTTATTTATGCAATCAAGTATTAACCGATCGCCAGTACTGGTTAGATGTATTGTATGATGTTTTAGAAAGACGCGAATATGACGGCATCCCGTTGTTAATTAACGATCGCATTCATTCGGGTTCTGAATTATCTCAACAACTAAAGGAAGGAATCAAATTAGTTAGCGATCGCCATCCTGACGAATCATACGACAAATTTCACCTAGACTTTCAACAAATCGGCTTTGAACCAGGTTGGGGAAACACCGCTTCTCGCGTGAAAGAAACCCTCGAACTCCTCGAACGACTCTTTGAAAATCCAGAACCACCTATCCTCGAAGCCTTTGTTTCCCGGATTCCCGCAATTTTTCGCGTCGTCCTCGTTTCTATACACGGTTGGGTTGGTCAAGAAGACGTTTTAGGAAGACCGGAAACAATGGGTCAAGTGGTTTATGTCTTAGAACAAGCGCGCAGCTTAGAAAATAAACTGCAAGCAGAAATTCAACTTGCCGGACTCGACCTGCTAAACATTAAACCCCAAGTTATTATTCTTACCCGTCTGATCCCCAACTGCCAAGGAACCCAGTGCGGCTTGCGCGTAGAAAAACTTTTAGGAGCAGAAAATGGCTGGATTTTGCGCGTTCCTTTCGGTGAATTTAATCCCGAAGTTACTCAGAACTGGATTTCTAAATATGAAATTTGGCCCTATTTAGAAACATTTGCCAATGACGCAGAAAAAGAACTGTTAGCTCAATTTAAGGGAACCCCTAATCTAATTATTGGCAACTACAGCGACGGCAATTTAGTAGCCTTCCTTCTCGCTCGTCGTCTTAAAGCCACTCATTGTCACATTGCCCACTCCTTAGAAAAGCCCAAACACTTATTTAGCAACCTTTATTGGCAAGACTTAGAGAAACAATATCATTTTTCCGCGCAATATACCGCCGATATCATTAGCATGAATGCAGCCGATTTTATCGTTACCTCATCCTACCAAGAAATTGTCGGCACACCCGACAGTATAGGACAGTATGAGTCCTACAAGTGCTTTACCATGCCGGAACTGTATCATGTGATTAATGGAATTGATTTGTTTAGTCCCAAATTCAACATGGTTGCACCCGGAGTAAACGAGAACATATTCTTTCCCTATAGCCAAGTTGAAGACCGAGATCAAAGCGCGATTACACGAGTTAAGCAGCTATTATTTGACCGTGAAGACCCCCACATATTTGGTAATTTAGATGACCCCAACAAACGAATAATTCTTGCAGTTGCTCCAATGACAGAAGTGAAAAACCTCGCAGGTTTGGCAGAATGTTTTGGCAAAAGCCAGGAATTACAAGCGCGTTGTAACTTGATTATCCTGACCAGCAACCTACATGCTTCCGCTACTACCAACCAAGGAGAAGCCTTAGAAATTGAAAAACTCCAACAGATCATTAAGCAGTATAATTTAAATGGGAAAATCCGCTGGTTGGGAATGCGCCTTAAAAGCGTTGACCTCGCCGAAGCTTATAGAGCGATCGCCGATCGCCAAGGGATTTTTGTCCACTTTGCTCACTTTGAAGCCTTCGGACTCACAATTCTCGAAGCGATGATTTCCGGCTTACCAACATTCGCAACTCAATTTGGCGGAGCCGCAGAAATTGTTGGCGACAGCGACAATGAATTTCATATTAATCCTACGGACTTAGAAGGGACAGCAGCACGAATCTTGAACTTTATTGACCAATGCGAAACGAATCCCGAATATTGGCATAAAATCTCGGAGTGGGTCATCCAACGAGTTCGTAACAACTACAACTGGCATTTACACAGCAATCAGTTGTTATTGTTAGCTAAAATATATACATTCTGGAACTTTGTATCCCGTGAAAATCGTGAATCTTTGCTTCGCTACATGGAAACTCTATTCCATTTAGTTTATAAGCCTAGAGCCGAAGCAATCTTAG
>CASBQA010000237.1 GCA_949127635.1 Nostocales cyanobacterium PMM_0069
GTACATACAGACAACAGAAGCCTAAAAGAAAATAAAGAAATTCGTTTTTTTCTGACTTGAATAATAGGATATATTTAGTAACTCGATATACAGAAGTTTTATTTTTAAGTCGAATACTTCATCTTTAAGTGAAGATGAGTACAAGTTAAGTTTTAAGAAAATATTTTGCAGAAATGCTTACTCAGCCTTACATTAAAGAAGCTGAAGGTTGAGTGAAGAAATACTTACTCCCCTACCCATAAATACTAATACCCTATCCTAAAAATACTAGCACCCCTACCCCCAAGGAAATTTGAAATTTCCCTTAAATCGTGGTTTGGGGTTATGAGTACAAGCTTAATCAATTCAATAAAATCAAATATGCATCGGATGGACTGCCCTATTCAGAGTCGCCTGCTATAAGCATAAAAACAGCACACGGCTCTTTTACTCAGGCTTAGATGATGCAACGTCTCGACGACAGTATTAAAAATTCACCCACGCCGGATTATACGAATACCGACTTGCTGAAAAATCTGCTTTATAAAGCTTTTTTTGAGCAGATTTCGAGTGATTTTCGCATTATCTTTGAGCGCGATCCGGCGGCACGTAACTGGCTAGAAGTGCTGTTTTGCTACCCTGGATTACATGCACTTTGTTTGCATCGTCTCGCTCACTGGTTGCACTGTCGGGGAGTAAGTTTCATTCCGCGTTTGATTTCACATTTTGGGCGGTTTTTCACAGGAATTGAAATTCACCCAGGTGCAAAGATTGGCAAAGGTGTATTTATCGACCACGGTATGGGCGTTGTTATTGGTGAAACTGCCATTGTGGGAGATTATACGCTGATTTACCAAGATGTGACTCTTGGCGGAACTGGAAAAGAAGAAGGTAAACGCCATCCGACGTTAGGTAAAAATGTTGTGGTGGGTGCCGGTGCGAAAATTTTAGGCAATATTCAAATTGGCGATCGCGTTCGTGTTGGCGCCGGTTCAGTTGTTTTGCGCGATGTCTCCTCAGATTCTACCGTCGTGGGAATTCCCGGACGCACTATTTGCCGCAAAAAAGAAGAAAGCCTCTCCCCTTTAGAACATGGAAAGTTACCCGATGTCGAAGCGTCGGTAATGCACACTTTGCTCTCTCGCATTGAGCAACTTGAACAACAACTGCAAATTCTTAAGAATCATCAAGAACAAAATTCGCAAGCCTCATTAGCCTTCAGGCTGAAGCCTGAGGCTACACGAACAAAGCCCACCTGCGTGGGCTTAAAACCTCCTATTCTGTAGTCCGCGAAGGCGGACTTCGTTCATATAGCCGCACCCTTCCAGGGTGTCGGCGAGAAGCAATCCTTAGTCCCCAATTCCCGATTATGCCACCTTGTAGTAATTCCGATGCTTTAGACGATCAAGTTTTGCAAATTCCTTTGTGCGATCGCTGGCGAATTCATCACCGTTTACAAGAATTAATGATTCCTTGTTCTTGTCCGGCTGATGGTTCTTTGCGGGTACAGGTAAATAGTTGTATAACAGCGATTCTTGTCCGTAGTATCATGATGCAATTTGTTGCTTCACGTCACGAGTTAGTTCACTGGTTAGAGCGTTGCTGGAATTACAGCGATAATTACTGAGTATCCGGACAATTTTTAGCAGAAATTAGCATACATTTAGCTGTTATCCAAACTGTTAAAAATGAACATTTTTCTACATATTACAGTGATTAAAAAGGTGAAATTATTAAACTTGACTTTTAATTTCAAATTTTTAATTCTTTATTCGGTGAAGGAGTTTAATTTTCGATGATAGTAGCTCGCAGCGATACAAAATTTCTCAATTTTTTGCATCAAGAACTTTCGCTTACAACTGCCGATATCGCTGTGGCACTGCGGCATCGGGAATTAGAGAGAGGTCCCTTACCAATGCTTCTTTGGCAGTATGGTCTAATAAACCTAGAGCAGCTAGAAAGAATTTTTGATTGGCTGGAAAACCAAATTTAGGAAACGTTCGCTTATTAACTTATAGCATGATGAATTGTCTACCCTAAATGCCAACATTTTGGAACTACATGAGGATTTTGCTATGTTTTTCATTTTCTGAGCTAGAAGGGCGCATTGAATTTGTCCGGCAATTGCTAGTAGCTGTATTAGCTACCTGCTGCTAGAAGCATTAAAGTATCCTACGGAAAAGAAGAATTTGTAATTTATACCTTTATTTCGTTCTATCTCATACAGATGCGCTGTTAGTAATTGGTTAATAATGAAAAAATATGAAATGTGATATTTTTCAGCATTTACCGTCGAACATCAACTGTCATTACCAGGATCAAGAAAAGTAGCACTGCAATCGGTGAAAGGGTATTAGGAAAACTTCCCATCTAGGATATTAGATATGAATCAAGTGATCATTAATGACACGACGCTGCGTGACGGTGAGCAAGCGGCAGGTGTTGCTTTTACTTTAGAAGAGAAAGTAGCGATCGCCAAATTTTTGGATGCAATGGGTGTTCAAGAATTAGAAGTCGGAATTCCGGCGATGGGCGAGGAAGAAATACGTGCTATATCTATAATTAATAATATGGGTTTGCAAGCCAAGCTATTAGGCTGGAACCGCGCTGTAATCTCAGATATTCAAGCTTCTATGGCTTGTGGTTTACAACGAGTGCATATTTCTATTCCCGTCTCCGGAATTCAAATTGCCGCCAAATTTCACGGTCAATGGCGCGTAACTTTGCAACAATTGAGAGATTCTATCAGCTTTGCCGTTGATAAAGGTCTTTGGGTTGCAGTGGGAGGTGAAGATTCATCTAGAGCTGATGATAACTTTCTTTTAGATGTAGCATTGTACGCGCAAGAGTGGGGTGCTTCTCGGTTTCGTTTCTGCGATACCGTCGGGGTTCTCGAACCATTCGGAACTTTCACCAAAGTAAAGCGATTGGTAAATGCTTTGATGATTCCCGTGGAAATCCACACCCACAATGATTTTGGTTTAGCGACTGCTAACGCTTTATCGGGTATCAAAGCTGGCGCGTTATCAGTAAATACCACAGTTAACGGGTTGGGTGAAAGAGCCGGAAATGCAGCTTTAGAAGAAGTTGTTATGGCAATGAAGCGCATCCATAATGTTGATTTGGGCATTGAAACCCCTCGGTTATTGGAACTTTCCCGACTTGTGGCTTCAGCATCAGGTTCTAGTGTACCTCCTTGGAAAGCGATCGTTGGTGACAACACCTTTGCTCACGAATCTGGTATTCATGCTCATGGTGTCCTACAAAATCCCATGACCTACGAACCATTTGCCCCGGAAGAAGTTGGCTGGGAGCGACGTTTGGTTTTAGGTAAACATTCTGGTCGTCATTTGGTATCTAACTTACTTCAGCAGCACGGTATTAGCCTGAACTCAGATGAAACCAAATCTATCTTGGATGCGGTACGACAGCAGTCAGTGCAGAAAAAACGCAGCCTGACTACACAAGAACTTTTAAATTTGGTGGAAGAACAGAGGTATTCCCATGCAGCGCGATGAATTAGAACTGGATTTGCCACCAGTCTTTGAAATCGGTCAAAAAGTCCGACTTCGCAAGTTAATCAAAAATGATGGTACATTTCCCGGTCAAGAAATCGGGGCAGTTTTAGCGAAAAAGGGCGATATTGGCTACATTGCCAGTATTGGCACTTTTTTACAAAGTTCGTATATTTATGCGGTGCATTTTTTGGAAACAGGATTCATCGTAGGCTGTCAGAAAAAAGAATTAGAAGCTGTTGAGGAAACTAAATGAAAGTAATGCTGCGGATGAATGACGCTGGAAATTTAATTGCCTACGTTGCTAAAAAAGACTTAGAAGAAGAAGTTGTTAAGCAAACAGCCGGTGACGATGGAATGGTTTTTACTTTAGCTAATGGTTGGGAATTAGAATTTTCCAACTTGCCAGAACCGTTAAAGTTACCACAAACTTTTGAAGCGAAACGGCTGTCGTGAAAAGAGTTAGTAGATAGTGGATAGTGGATGGTGGTTAGTGGTTAGTTGATAACTGTTAACCAACAACTATCAACTATAGGATTAATTGCTTGCTGCTTAGTGAACAGATTTCAGGTGTATTTGCCCTGCGCGATCGCGGACGTTGATTTGTAAACAAAAGCATAGTTTTATTTTGTTTGGTTGCAAGCTCGACTTTATCCATTTAA
>CASBQA010000238.1 GCA_949127635.1 Nostocales cyanobacterium PMM_0069
CCTTATCCTCCTTATCCCCTTGTCCCCTTGTCTCCTTGTCCCCCCTATCTTCTTCTTGCGACAACCAGAGCGAAATACCAGACAGTACAAAGCACAATGCTGTATTCGCTTTCATTGTTGAGTTAGTGTTCCAAAAGCCATGTGTGACAACTTCGATGTTGAGCCACGACCCAAACAGTACTAAGCTACCAACACAAATAGCGATCGCACTGGCAATTTTTCCAATAAGTTTGGGTGAAAATGTCAGAGGTATGTCATGCAGATGCAAGCGGTTGCCTTTTAACATTGAAGTTTGTTTAACTGCATCTATCTAAGGCGGGACAGTTAGGTCTTTCTTTGGTTACAAACGGTTATACCCATTGTTTCTTATGCTACTTATTCAATTTTTTTTTGCATCTACCTTTGTGCAGATTTGGCGAATTTGGCATTGGGCATTTCCCCAGTAAACACACATATTTTTATCGAGGTAAATTGTTTGTTTTGGCACTCAAAAGCTTTTCCGTCGTCTTCGTCAAAACTGTATTCAGAATTACCTTGCCAAATACGCAACCGTAAATAGATGTCCCTCCTCGATTCTTCGGGAACTACTTCTTCTCAATCATCGTCTACTTAAGGAACGTATTTAATTTTACTAATGTCGCTGGGAAATCAGCAATCGATGTGCCATCGCTATTATGGGGTTGGGGGGAATAATCTATTTTTCTCCATCCCCTGGTACTGTGTAGCGGCAAGATGTGTCCGCTTAACGACTTCTTTGTGGGAAGCGTCTTCAAAGTTTGTATTAGACATCTGTTATTTAAAGGTTTTTTCGGATTTTTATCTATATATACAGGAATTCTGGCTTGTTTGTCAGAATAACGCAGATATAAGAGTCTTTTATCCCTCTGATTTGGCTGTTCACTTTGGAAAACTTTGCAGGTAATTAACTGGATATGAGCAATATTGTTTATATTTACAATGACCCTTCATAACATCTATATCAAACCAAAAATCACACGTTTTTGCAACCAAAGCCCTATATACTAGACTTTAATCAAATTTGGGTTTTTGTAAATTGAGATACTAAAAATGATAAGTTTTTCGATGAGATACTAGCGTATCTACGGTTTTTCAGGTTTAGTAAAAACTGTATCCAACGTAATCAAAAAAACCTCAAAATTTATGTGGTGTGAAAATCAACAGAGGAGTGGGAAAATGGATTTACGTAATGACGCATTGCAAATCCTCAAACAGACTAGTCGAACTTTTTATATCCCAATTAGTATTTTACCACCAGGATTGCAAGAAGCAGTTTCATCTGCATACTTGTGTATGCGTGCGATTGATGAAATTGAGGATCATCCAGAACTAGATAATGCCACTAAAGCGAGATTGTTGCAAACAATTAGTTTAACATTACAAGCAGGTGTTGATGGCTTCGCGGTTGACGCTTTTTCTGTGGGATTTGGCAGCCACGAAGATTCTTTAGCAGAAGTAAGCCTGCGGATACGAGAATGGGCACTACTGGCACCTGAGAGCATAGCACCTCGGATTTGGGATGCGACTGCGGCAATGGCGGATCGGATGGCATACTGGGCAGTAAAAAATTGGAAAATTCATACAGAGTTTGATTTAGATCGTTATACCTTTGGAGTTGCAGGTGCAGTGGGCTTGTTACTCTCCGATATATGGGCATGGTATGATGGTACTGATACAAACCGTACCCATGCGATCGCTTTTGGTCGTGGCTTACAGGCGGTTAACATCCTCCGCAACCATCATGAAGATTTGACCCGTGGGGTGAGCTTCTTTCCAGATGGTTGGAATGCACATGATATCCAACTTTACGCCCAACGTAATTTAATTTTAGCAGATGCTTACACTAAAGCCCTTCCTGCTGGTCCTGCATTAGATTTTTGTCAAATTCCACTGACATTGGCTCATGGCACTCTTAACGCTCTTGCTAATGGCAAAGATAAACTTAGCCGCAGTGATGTTTTAGCACTGATTGAGCAGGTGACAAATCTGAGCAAGTGATGTCTGAATAAGCTAAAATTAAAACCCTAAAAGGTAGAAGTCTAAGAAAATAAATTTTTTAGCTTTTACCTTTTATTTTTCTCTTATCTTTCGGCAACTAAGAAGCGTTCCTGGATTTCAAGCAAGTTGATGCAATGATTGTCATGTGCGATCACATAACCGCAACAGGTGAAAAATCAGGATTTTCCAGAGATTTTTTTATTTTTTCTAAAGAAAATCCAATACTAGCGCAAAGAAACAATTTCCTAAAGACGGATAATATCAACACACGTATATAGACTATAACTTGCTAATGTATGATCCGAAAGCTTTAAAAGATTAATTTCATCCTACGTTACGTGAGGTGCAAGTCCAAATTTTTTAGATATTAGACAAACGTCGTGAAAATCAATGTAGAGACGTAGCACTGCTACGTCTAATCAAGGGTTTCAGATAACGCATCATTAATTTCTACTTCTTGTGTCTATTGTTTAGTTGTCATAATCGAGCGGGTACCTATTTTTATCCGATCGCCAAACTAGATAAAATAACTTATGCGATCGCCGTTTTGCCGAACAACTTGCTGGGAACTGTTTCTGGTCAAACAAGCGTCATAGCCGAAAGTAAAAGTTATGAGTTATGAGTTATGAGTTTTTCTTCCCCCCTCCCCTCTTCCCATTTTGGGGTTAAGTAGTTGAAAATAGGTTGGATGTATTTCAAATGATTCAACTTTATGACTAGAACAGCGAGCGAATTTGTCGTACACCTGATGATGGATGGTGGACACCGGGAAGAAATACGCTTTCCGACAATTCAAGATTTTCAGAAGTGGTACAATGGCGTGTTTATTCCAAAGGCTGCTGATAATGACTTTATCAGCGTACCCATCAAAAATATTTCCGGTCAGGGAGAGTATATGGTAGTGCGTCCATCTCGGATTTTAGCAATCCGGGTAGAACCAGTTTTTAGTTCTAGTGTTGAAAGATTCAATTAAATGATGAGAAAAACCCTTGCTTTGCTTTCCTTGAGTTTGGGAGTTGCCTTTATTATCCCGCTCTGGTCAGCTGTTGCTCAAATTCCTAATTTACCACCCCTGCCGTTACCAAACAATCCTGAAGCCCAGCCAGTGGTAATACCAGTACCAAGAATTCCCTCAGTAAATTCGGTGTTTAAACCGATGGAATTAGGAGCGGATTGTACTTCCCAGTCTACTTGTTTGGGTTTGGATGAGCAAATTTGGAGTCGAGGGGATAAACCAGGCGATCGCGACGCACTCTTAGCATCAATTGACAACAGTCTGACTTATTTGCAAAAGAATAAGGCGATCGCCATTTATCAGAATTATCCAATTAAGGAAATTACCCGCGATCGCGTGTATCGCAGTTTAGTCCGTTTCCGTCAATTAGTTGTCAATTCAAATTCTCCAGCACAACTGCAAGCTGCTGTCCGTCGGGAGTTTTTCTTTTACAAATCGGTAGGTAATGACGGCAAGGGTACTGTTAAATTTACTGCATACTACGAACCGGCTTATATTGCAAGCCGGGTTCGCACAAATGTATATAAATATCCCCTTTATGGACTACCGCCAAATTTTGAGAAATGGAGTAAACCGCATCCGAAACGGATACAGCTAGAAGGAAAAGATGGTTTGCTTGGAGATAAAAGTCGGTTGCGCGGTTTGGAACTCTTGTGGTTCCGCGATCGCTGGGAAGCATACATGGTGCAAATCCAAGGTTCCGCTCAGATTCAGTTAACCAACGGAACTACAACAAGTATCGGCTATGCAGGTGCTACAGATTACCCTTGGACAAGTATCGGGCGAGAATTAGCAAAAGACGGGAAAGTAACTTTAAAACAACTGACCCTTCCACGGATGACCGAGTACTTTCAGCAACATCCCCAAGAG
>CASBQA010000239.1 GCA_949127635.1 Nostocales cyanobacterium PMM_0069
CCTTAGTAAGGAGAGGGGAGATAAAGCACAGCTTTATCGGGGTGAGGTAATCGCTGGTTCTCAGTTGCTTAGGAAACGCTATACAGCCGCTTCTTTAATTCCCAATGCCCTATTCCCTATCCTAGAATTCGCTTTAGTAAGGATAATTTATCTTTGTAGGGAGGGTATAACCATTTAACATCTATTAGGAAAGGCTTGTATAACACGCTTTTGTAATGGGAAAATGTGTCAAAACTAGCTTTACCGTGATAGTTACCAATACCGCTTTCACCTACACCACCAAATGGTAAAGATGAGACACCAACTTGGATGACTGTGTGATTGATACACATTCCTCCGGATGAAGTTTGCTGACATACTTGCTTTTGGAGGTTTTTGTTTTGGGAAAATAAGTATAAAGCTAGGGGTTTTGGTCGAGAATTAATTAAAGCGATCGCTTCACTAATATCTGTGTATTCAATCACAGGCAAAATGGGTCCAAAAATCTCCTCCTGCATCACTGCATCTGTTAAGGAAACTTGATCAATCACCGTCGGGGCAATATAAAACTCTGAAGAATTACTTTCTCCACCAACTACAATTTTACCATCTTTTAAAAAGTCAACCAACCTGTCAAAGTGTTTTTGATGAATAATTCTGGCATAATCAGGACTCATTGCCGGATTATCACCATAAAATTCTTTGAGGCATTTTTGGATACCAGCTAACAAATTAGCTTTGATTTTTTTATCAACTAAAAGATAGTCAGGTGCAATACAAGTTTGTCCTGCATTAAGAAATTTGCCCCAAGTAATACGGCTGGCAGTTTGTTCAAGATTGATATCAGAATCAACAATGCAAGGGCTTTTACCGCCTAATTCTAAAGTAACTGGTGTGAGGTGTTTTGCAGCAGCTTCCATGACTATTTTACCGACTGCTGTGCCACCAGTGAAAAAGATGTGGTCAAACTTTTCTGCTAATAGTTGTTGACTTGTTTCTACACCACCTTCTAACACTGCTATATAAGCCGGATCGAAAGATTTGCTAATGATTTGTGCTAAAATACGAGAAGTATGAGGTGCGAGTTCTGAAGGTTTGAGAATTGCACAATTGCCGGCTGCGATCGCACCCACCAATGGTGAGATAATTAATTGCAATGGATAGTTCCAAGGACCAATAATTAAAACCACTCCCAACGGTTCAGGATAAATTCGTGCCGATGCCGGGAAAAACTCAAGGGAAACTGGTACTTTCTTAGGCTTAATCCAATTTTTAATATCTTTGATTGCCGAATCAACTTCCTTATATACTAAAACTTCTGTAGCATAAGCCTCAAATTCTGGTTTCTTTAAATCTGCTTGCAGTGCTTCGATAATAACTTCTGTATGCTCAATTATTGCTTCTTTGAGAGTTTTTAATTGGGCAAGGCGAAAATCAATACTTTTGGTTTCTCCTATTTGAAAAAACTTGCGTTGTTTGCTGATAATATCAGCGATGGATAAGTTAGTAAGCATGTTTTTGTCCTAAAAGTTTGAGTTAATTTTTAAACGCAAAGTGGCGCAAAGGTATACGCAAAGGGTTCGCGGAGTCGGAATTAGAGTTATTTCCTTTTAATCGGCGTTTATCTGCGTTTATCTGCGGTTAATTATTGATTTTTGCTAATAAATGCACTCTACTGTTTCACGGGTAAATTTACAATAAATATGCTACCTTTACCAAATTCAGAATTGACTCGAATAGTTCCTTGATGTGCTTCGACAATTCGACGAGAAAGATAAAGTCCTAAACCACTACCAGAACTTTTGTGACTTCCTTGGCGAAAGCGTTCAAATAAGGTAACTTGTTCTTCACTGGGAATACCTGAACCTGTATCTGCTACTTCAATGGTAACAATTTCAGCTTGAGAAGTTAAGCGAATGGTAATTGAACCGATGTCGGTAAATTTGATCGCATTGCCTACAAGGTTGGTGAATAAGCGATGTAATTCTAAGCGATCGCCTATCACTTTACTGGTTAACTCCTCAGTGAAATCTAGATTTATAGAAAGTGATTTGGCTTGCGCTAAAGGTGTTAGTTCTCCAGCAACTTCTTCTAATAGCGATCGCACATTAACTGGTTGAAACGCTAAGGTTTTGCGACCGGCTTCAAAGCGGTAAACTTCTAATAAGGTATTCACCATCTCTAGCAGGTTGGTATTACTGCGAGCCATAATGGTGATAACTTCTTCCATTTGTGCTGATAAATTTCCTAAAGCACCTTGCCCAAACAGCATCAATATTCGATCTGCTGCTACTAAAGGGGTGCGTAAGTCGTGAGTGAGACGAGAAACAAAATCTTCTCGCTGAAGAGCTATTTCGTCACGTTCGTCTATACTGTGTTTGAGTCGCAGAAGCGATCGCACTCGCGCTAATAATTCATCCACGGTTACAGGTTTGCGGATAAAATCATCAGCACCTAAATCTAATCCTTGAGCAACATTTGGTGCGTCATGTGCTGTAATTAGCAGAATCGGGATATATGGCAATTGCGTATTGCCACGCACACGCTTTGTAACTTCGTACCCATCCATTCCCGGCATCATCAAATCTAGCAATACCAAGTCACAACCAGATGTTTCAATTTGGGCGATCGCTGAAGCACCATTTTCGGCTGTGGTAACTGTGTAACCTTCTTCCTCCAAAATGGTTTTGATTAAAAATATGTTATCGGGAGAATCGTCTACAACGAGAATTTTGTCAGATTGCGAACTCATATCAATATATACGCTCTTTCAAAAGCTGTTTATTTTGGCTTTCTAGGCGATCGCTATTTTATATTTTTCCGTAGCTTTATAACCGAATGGCACAAAGTTAACAATTCACCTCACCTATACCCTCTTCCGGTAAGTAATTTTCTGGACATGATATAACTGAGGAACGTGGTATGCTAGATAAGCTTAAAGTTAGGAAACTCCGGTGCAATTCCGGGACTGTGCCGCAGCTGTAAAAGGTTTACCTGAGTCAGAATGCTAACTGAAGCGGTGTTTAACAGGCACTTATATTATTTATTCCCTGCGTTGCACGGGGAGTTACCGCTATGTCATGTCCAACCCTCGAACCAGCCACGTTGCCCGTATGTCCAGGTTTATTTTACGCTACCCCCGCACGAGATGGAATTCTTTCTCGGATTCGGATTCCTGGGGGAATTATCAATAGTCAACAAGGACATGCGATCGCACAATTTGCCGAAGGATTTGGTGAAGGATATGTTCATGTAACCAACCGAGCAAATTTACAAATCCGCAAAATTCAAGGTATTACCCCAGAAGTTCTCACAACGTTGCAAAATGTTGGACTTGCAGCAACTTTAACAGAGGTCGATCATCTCCGCAACATTATGGCGAGTCCGACAGCGGGAATTGATTCGTTAGAGTTGATTGATACGCGTCCTTTGGTGAGAGAATTAGATGCATATATCTGTGAACATCCAGAATTAAAAGGATTATCACCCAAGTTTAGTGTAGCTTTTGATGGGGGTGGGGCAGTATCGATATGTGAGCAGAAGAATGAAGTTGTGTTTCGGGCAATGTCTCTCTCTGACGACTGGGGACTCGTTGAAAACAATATTTACTTTCAGCTTATACTAGGCGATGCAACAAATATCCTACTCAAACCAGAAGAATGTTTAAGCGTGGTGGTAGCGATCGCCCAAGTTTATCTAGATAATGTAGATCAAACTTTGGCTCGCAAACCGCGTTTGAAACACATAATGCAAGATAAAGGTGTCGAATGGTATTTACAACAAGCTGAACGCTATCTTGCTTTTTCTTTATTAAAGCGATTAAAACCAACTTTAGATAAAAGCATAAATCCCCAAAAATATCATCATCTGGGAGTTCATCCCCAGCAACAGCCAGGATTTTCCTATATTGGAATTATCTTACCGTTAGGACAACTTCTAACCAAACAGTTACACTATTTAACAGATTTAGCGCAGACCTATGGCAACGGAACCTTAAGATTAACACCTTGGCAAAACTTATTAATTTCCGATATTCCTAACTCAAGCATTCCTCACGTCAAAGATGAAATTGAACGCTTGGGTTTACATTGGAATGCAAATCACATTCAAAGTTCTCTCGTAGCTTGCACAGGTAAAACAGGCTGTGCATCTTCAGCTACCGATACCAAAGGACAAGCTTTAGCTTTAGCAGATTATTTAAATAAGCATATCACCTTAGATGTACCTGTAAAAATTCACTTTAGCGGTTGCCCGAAATCCTGCGCTTATCATGGCAAAAGTGACATTACTTTATTGGGTACTTTATTTGAGAAGAATAAAACATTAGTTGAAGGTTATCACATCTACGTGGGCGATCAAGAACAAGCATTTGGGCGAAAGTTATACACTAACGTCTGTATTGCTGAACTGCCTCACCGGATTTTACAAATGTTGCGAGTATACCAGATTAAGCGTGCCGAGTTTGATGAATCTTTGGGAGAATTTACCAATCGATACACAATTGCCAAATTGCGGCAACTATTTGATGAGGAAGGGCAATAACCGATGATAGACTATATACGTGATGGTGATGAAATTTATCGGCGCTCTTTCGCGATTATTCGCTCAGAGGCAAATTTAAACAGCTTATCTGCCGATTTAGTATCTGTGGCGGTACGTCTGATTCATACTTGCGGTATGACTGATATTATCACAGATTTAGCCGCTTCAGTCAATGCCGTAGCCGCAGGACGAGCCGCTTTAATAGCAGGAAAGCCGATTTTATGCGATTCGCAAATGGTAGCAGAAGGCATCACCCGCAAGCGATTACCAGCAGAAAATCCTGTAATTTGTACACTTCACCATCCAGAAGTACCAGCTTTAGCAAAAAAAGTCGGAAATACACGTTCAGCAGCAGCGATGGAAATGTGGATACCACACATGGAGAATGCAGTAATTGCTATAGGTAATGCGCCGACGGCACTTTTTCGGTTACTAGAAATGCTTGATGCGGGAGCGCCCAAACCAGCCGTAATTCTTGGTTTTCCCGTTGGTTTTGTCGGTGCGGCAGAATCAAAAGCGGCTTTGGCAGAAGATAGCCGGAGCGTGCCTTTTATTACTATACATGGTCGGCGCGGTGGAAGTGCAATGGCAGCAGCAGCCGTGAATGCGATCGCTAAGGAGGAACAATAATTATGGTAAAATCTGGTTGTCTGTATGGTATAGGTGTTGGTCCTGGCGATCCAGAATTGATAACTTTAAAAGCATTGCGGCTTTTGCGGACTACCCCTGTCCTCGCTTATCCAATGTCCTTTGGTAAAAGCCTCGCTCGCTCAATTGTCGCCGAATATCTGCCTGAAGGTCAAATTGAGATACCCATGCTCTTTCCCTTCAAAATTGACGAGTCTGCCCAACCTCATTATGATAGTGCTGCCGAAAAACTTGCTTATTATCTCAGCGCTGGACAAGATGTAGTTGTGCTGTGCGAAGGCGACCCGTTTTTTTACGGTACATTTATGTATCTGTATACTCGTCTTTCAGAGCGATTTTCTACGGAAGTTGTTCCTGGTGTATCCTCTGTGATGGCGAGTGCATCAGCATTAGGCGTACCCCTGACTTATCGGAATGATGCTTTTATGGTGTTATCGGCGATACTTCCATCTGAAGAGCTATTGCCAAAGTTAGCAGTTGCCGATGCTGCTGTCATCATTAAGTTGGGTAAACACTTTACAAAAGTTTATGACGTGCTGAAACAATTGGGATTAGCTGAGAGAGCAAGATTTATTGAAAAAGCCACAATGCCGAATCAGCGAATTGTACCGTTGAATGAAGTTGATCCAACGACGGTTCCATATTTTTCATTAATTATGATACCAAGTCAATGGCAACCATAATTTTGCATCTGTGAGAAGAGCGATCGCTCTTCTTATGTCCACAGTCAGGAAGGTTTATTAATAGAAGGCTTCTACATTATGCCGGAAAGCGATCAAGGCGTGCTTGCCCTGCTCCTCTTTCAGTGCCGAAAAAATAGCATCAGATACTTCTAATGATACAATGGTCTTGATTTCAATATTAGTGTTGTAGCCTGCTAAGTCTGACAAGCGTCTTCCGTGACCACCCTCACCCTGTACTTGACTAATGGTATAGCCGCTTACATTATGGCTTTTCAGCAAATGGACAACACGGTCTTTCAGCACTGTTTCACCAATGATGGTGATTAGGACAGCAGGTTCGACGGGACTGGCTAAGTTTGACATGGAGAACTCCAGAGAATAAATTTTGGCTATCTTTAGATTAAGTTTTCGCAGTCTAGTCCAAATTTTTGTATTAAAAAGGCTCAAGCAGGAACACTTGAGCCGCTCTAAATTCAATTAATTTGGTGGACTAATCGGTTAAGTTAAAAAGCTAAATACTATAAAGCTTAATAGCGGTTGTTACGTCCGCCGCTGTTTCCGCGATTACCACCACCAAAGGAACCTCTATCTTCTTTAGGTTTAGCCTTATTAACTTTGAGGTCACGTCCCATCCACTCAGCACCATCAAGAGCATCAATGGCTGCTGTTTCTTCGTCATCTGTACCCATTTCCACAAAACCAAAGCCACGCAAACGACCTGTTTCACGGTCGGTAGGTAGCTGAACTCGCTTTACAGAACCGTATTCTGCAAAAACTGCATTCAAACTATCTTCTGTAACTTCATAAGAAAGATTGCCTACGTAAACTGACATAGATTGTCTCCGAAATTGTAAGTGTGTAAAGATTTAAATTTCGGAGAAAAGTCTGTGAATACCAAAAGGAAAAAGCCTGTCAATACTAAAAACAAACGCGACTGCCGAATTAACTCTCACCTAAGAGTATAACACAGCAGTGATGTATCAGGGGGAAGTTGGAAAAGTTATTATAAAAAGTAATGTTAAATTGGTGGTTAATAATCAATGCTCGGTTCTGGGTGAACCGAGCAGAATTAATTGAAGGCGAAAAAGCCTACATCAATAATTTACACGATACCCCAAAAATGGAGGAAGCCTTGACCAGACAAAGCTTCAATTAAAATGATAGATACAAAACCAATCATTGCAAAGCGACCGTTCCAATTTTCACTTTGAGGAGTGAAACCAAAACGCAGAGCATTACGGTTATCTGAAACAGGAGGGTTAGAATTATTGAAACCTGTCATAAGTGAAACTCCAAAGTCAAAGTGTTGTAATTGCAACTGTCTGTAAAGTAATGTAACAGATTTTTACAAAAATGCAATACTTAAGTGAGGGGAAAAAGTTAATGCATTAACTTTTTCCTGATGATTTTTTGTAGTTTGCAATACTTTTCCCTCTGACCAATCTTGTTAGTAGGCTGATTATTTATAATCTTTTATTATATTTAGATAGAGGCTTGGTTTTTTGAATAGTAATAAAAAACGCTTTTGGCTGACTTCTACAGAAGCTACGTAAATGGCGATCGCGCTCTGAAAGTAAACTTTGTGATGAAGCTGAAAGTAAGCATTCCTATCTCTCAACATGACAGAATAAGCCTTGCTACATTTCTATTCGTCTATTAGTGGTTTATCCACAGAGGTGCAAGATATAAGGTAACTCTGATTTGCCTTGATGAACCTTAATACCGCGATATTCATTATCAATACCGCGACTTTCATTATCAATACCGCGATATTCATTATCAATACCGCGACTTTCATTATCAATACCGCGACTTTCATTATCAATACCGCGATATTCATTATCAATACCGCGATATTCATTATCAATACCGCGACTTTCATTATCAATATCGCTATTTTTGTCACTCACCGCAAGTTAAAGCGATTGATTGGCAATAAAACCAAGTGCAAAAGGTTAAACAAGAGAAATTACTCAGATTAACGTAGCAAAAATGTTTAATTAATACGCATAATCAATAATTTTACTCAACCATAAAATAGTTTTATTAGGTCAAAATAGCTCTTAATCCCCCTCTAAGGAATATATTTATGCCCCGTCAAAAACGCACATCCCGTGTTATCGAAAAAGCTGAATTCAGATCCGCTGGACTGAAAGCGATTGATTCAAGTATGGATTTTGGTGATAATTGCAATTTGCAAAACCTGACTCAATCAATTGAGCAGTTACGCACTATGATTGATGCTTATAATGCCGCTCTAGCTGTGATTGACTCTTCCAAAACTAAGATTGATGAGATGGAAAAAAGCTTGAGTAATCTTTCAGACAAGTTGGTGAGGGGAGTTGCTTTCAAGTATGGTAGAGACAGCAGCGAATATGAGATAGCCGGTGGTGTTCGTCAGAGCGATCGCATCCGTAAAGGCAGGTTGACTCGTTTGAAGAGTACTATACCACACAACGCTCAAACCCCTTAGTATGATCAATAGACATAAGAAGTAGAAATTAAATATGCGTCATCCAGAACCCTTGTAGAGACGCCATCGGGCAAAGTGTCTACATTCTTTTTCACGCCTATGTCTTTCATGTGACAGAATAGACATTGCCGCATTATTATCAACATGACTGCTTGTGCAATTATCGTTCTCGGTCAAAATAGTGTAATCTTAGCTCTTCAAATAAAAACAGTTTTGCTCAATGCTACTATTTACGGTTTGGCGGAACGTACATCAAATGTCGATGTCAGTTTCACTAACTTTGGTGAAACACTGCGAGAATTATTTGCAAAGGGAACTCCAATAATCGGTATCTGTGCAGCCGGAATTCTCATCCGCACCCTTGCGCCAATTATATCTGATAAGCGTCAAGAACCACCTGTTTTAGCTGTAGCGGAAGATGGTAGCGCTGTTGTCCCCTTATTGGGAGGACTTCAGGGAGTGAATGATTTAGCACGACAAATTGCCGCAGTGCTTGAGGTCAAAGCGGCAATTACCACAACCGGAGATATCCGCTTTCACACAGCCCTCTTAGCTCCTCCCCCAGGATATCATTTAGCGAATCCAGATGATGCAAAGAAGTTTATTTCTGATTTACTTGCAGGTGCAACAGTTAAACTAGAAGGAACTGCACCTTGGTTAATTAATAGTAAATTGCCTTTTGACGGTAACGCAAAGCTAACTATTCGCATTACAGAATACGAAGTGCCGCTTACACCAGACTGTTTAGTTTATCATCCAGCAACTCTGGCAATTGGAATTAGTAATGCTGCAAAAATCAGCTTAGAGGATGCGATATCTTGCATTCAGCAAATGCTAACCGATGCTAGACTGTCAATTTTCTCTATTGCGGGTGTATTTGCGTTAGACGAAGAAGCCGCAGAATCAGTAATTGAGGAAATTGCCGATGCTTTAAGTGTACCAGTTCGTTGGTTCAATAGTCAAAGTGAGAAAAATGCAGTTGCGATCGCTTTAACTGCAACCGGTGCATCAGGTAAATTACTTCTGCAACAAGAATCTGGTATAAATCTTGCTGTTGCCGTTTCTGATGAAGTAATCGATATTAACACAATTGGCAAGGCAAGGGGACAATTATTTATTGTGGGTACTGGTCCTGGTGCTGCAAATTGGATGTCTCCCGAAGTCAAGCAAATTCTCAGTCAAGCCACAGACCTTGTAGGTTATAGCTTTTACCTTGATTTAGCGGGAACGTTGCGAGAAGGACAGCGACGACACGAGTTTGATAATCGTGAGGAACTCGCACGCGCAGAGATGGCTTTGGATTTAGCGGCAGAGGGGCGAATAGTTGCGGTGGTTTCATCTGGTGACCCTGGTATATATGCAATGGCGGCAGCAGTATTTGAGGTGCTTGATTGTAACTTTCAACCCAAATGGCAAAGTATCAAAATTCATGTTGCCCCTGGTATTTCCGCTATACAAGCTGCCGCAGCGAGAATTGGCGCACCTATTGGACATGATTTCTGCGTAATTTCTCTGTCAGATATTCTCAAACCTTGGTCTATTATCGAACGTCGGATTATTGCCGCTGCTGAAGCTGATTTTGCGATCGCTTTCTACAACCCTGCATCCAAACAACGCACCTCACAACTTGCATCTGCACGGGAAATTTTGCTGCGGTATCGTTCGCCACAAACTATAGTCGTACTTGCCCGGAATGTTGGACGTGTGGGGGAATCAATTGTAGTGCGGACATTAGCTGATTTATCGCCACAGGAGGTAGATATGCGAACTTTGGTGCTAATTGGTTCAAGTAAGACGCGCACAGTGCCGCATCCTGGAGGTGTTTGGGTTTATACTCCACGCACATATTAAGGAGGTGGGGTTTGGAAAATACCTTTTGCAAAAATCTGAATCAGGCTAAAATAAATTATAGTAGACTTTATATTATGTCCGGTCAATTAACCATAATTTTCATGAAACCTCACCCCACCTCACCCCTAATCCCCTCTCCTTACTAAGGAGAGGGGTAGGGGTGAGGTTTTTTAATTGCGGTATTTTGACGGACATGATATTACGCTTTTTGGACTAAAAAACGAACCGCCCTTCGGGTTCGCCAGTCCCCCATCGTGACGGAAACCGCCAAGACGGGGGCTGGACTCACCAAGTACGCCAAGTACGCCAAGGAAAGAGTTTAAGAGAGTTTTATACAGATAAACACAGATTTCCTCAGACGGGAGTAGTACAATATTAAAAATTATTAACCACTTGATTATTAAATAAAGAAATCATGCAAAATATTATATTGAACACAACATTGAGTTTAGAACTTTTTCATCTTCAAACCAATACGTCTTTGGAGTTACCAGCGAATCTTTCTGTAATTCGTATTGGTAAGCCAAATGAACAAGCTCCAATTGATATTGATGTTTCCGGCTTAACTAATGCTGATGCTGTTTCTCGGCTTCATGCAGAGATTCATCTAGAAGGAAATAGTTACTATATTGAAGATTTAGGAAGCACTAACGGTACATTTCTTAACAACACAAATTTAATATCTAAAACTCGTTATCAGCTTAACTTAGGAGATAAAATAGACCTTGGTCAGGCAAGCCAAGTAACGTTTATTTTTCAACATAAACAACACAGAGCAAATATTTTTTCTACTGCAAATCCTACAGCAATTCAGCAAGGAAATGCTGAAAACGGTAAATCCTATCAAATAGACCGTCCAAGCAAGTTTATCGGCTTGGCATTAATGGTTGCAGGAATTATAATTTTTACAGCAAATACTCAAGTGGGTCTTTTTGTGCGGATTCCTGGTGTATTGTTATGTATTGCCGGGGTTGTAGTTTTAATGCAGCAGCGAATAAAACGTAATTTCGGATGGATTTTGATTGCATTGGGAATAGCAGTGATGATTTTTACTGGCAATGTCTTCGCATCAGTGAATTTTCTTGCTATTCTCGCGTCATCAGCTTTATTATTTACTGGATATAAGCTTTTTAGTACTGGGAAAGTGTTTAATTACAGTTTGCGATCGCTTTCAGGATTATTAAAGAAATAAATTAGGGTGAAGTATCTACCCACCCTCTTATATTCTCCAGATAACATCAAGTAACAATTCAAATTATCATTGTTACTTGATTTCAAGTACGATAAATTATTATACGGTACGACGGTTAAACCAGTTCCACAGAAACACGGCAATGATTGCACCGAGAACAGCTACAGCAACCCCAGGAATGCTCAAACTTGTAGCTGTCAGTTGTAAAGTTCCTGTACTGAGAAAAGTTGCCAATGTACCACCAACAAAAGCACCGATGATACCTAATATCATTGTACCGAGAATACCACCACCTTGATGACCGGGATAAATAGCTTTAGCGATCGCACCAGCCAACAAACCTAAAACAATCCATGCAACTATATTCATCGTTTTATTCCTTTAAATTCAATGTCTCGTTTCTTTTGATGAATACAGAATATCAATGTCCTGATTGAAAACCAATCTGTCAAGCGAAAGAAATGTCAAATTTACACTATTCCTTCTGGTTAGCTACCTTCAATAGTAATAAAAACCTACCTACCGTCGTAAAGACGTAGCACTGCTACGTCTCTACAGTATGTGTGATTTGCCTGTCATGATATTACTTATTAACAGCGTTGTAGTTGAGTTAACAACACAACAATCTCATCAACCCCTTCCCGCAAAGCTTTCGCTTTCTGTTCACTTTGATTAACAATAATACTGAAAACCAAAGGCTCATATTTAGAATTATTTACATATCCAGATAAAGAAACAACACCTGTCACCGTGCCTGTTTTTGCTTGTACAATACCTTCAGCAGGCGTATTTTGAAAGCGACTTTTCAGAGTACCACTTTTGCCGGCAATTGGTAAAGATGCACGATAAACTGATGCTGCTGGTGTTTTTGCCATTGCTTGCAAAATTTGCACTAAAGCTTCTGGACTAACTAAATCATGTCTCGATAACCCGGAACCATCTACTAGAACGTAACCTGTGGGATTGACTCCCAATTGAGTTAAAGTTGTTTTGAGAACTTCTAAAGCAGTATTTACGGTAGTTTGATCTGGTTTTTTGGATTGTGAAGATGCGATCGCTCTCAACAATGCCTCAGCATATAAATTGTTACTATTCTGATTTGTCTCCATCACCAAATCTGATAACAAAGGTGACTCGACAAAAGCTAATTCCTGTTGATTAATACCCCCAGATACTACCGCTGTTTCTCGCAAGCGGATTTTCTCCCCAACTAAAGCTATGCGAAAACGTCGCAAAAAGTAATTATTCGGATCAACCACAGGCACTTTAACTAAAAGCGGATCGGCTTTCGCTGCTAGTTGCCCTTGAATTCGCAACACATTTCCCGATAATTCCCGCGTAACATTGATAAAAGCTGGTTGTTTTTCCTCAACTGTCACCGACTGATTAATAATCTGCCACAATCTCGCTTCGCTAAAATCAGTCCAGGCAACTTGTAAAGGTTTACCCACAACTTGCGGTATTAACTTGATACTAAACACATTTTGATTGACAATCAAGCTGTTAACTGGGGCGCCATAATCAGAGTAAACATCCTCCCATTCCCAGCTAGGATGCACAATATCCCCTTGAAAATAGCTATCATCAGCAATCAACTTTTCAATTTGGGTAATTCCCTTTGCTTTCAACTGTCTTGCCAATGCTACAAGCTGAGTATCGCTGAAGCTAGGATCTCCCCTACCCACGACACGCATAACATTATTACCATCTTGATAAACAGAGGTGCGAATGCGAAAATTTGCCCCCAATTGTTGTAAAGCGGCAGCCGTTGTCAGCAGTTTGGCATTAGAAGCTGGAGTAAAATATTTCTGAGCATCCCGACTATAAAGATTTTGCTCTTTATATAAAGGTTGCACTAAAATACCCCAACGCATCCGACTGTACTGCGGACGGTTTATCACTTCATCCACTGCTGCTGCTAGTTGATTGGGGCAAATATTTTTGGTTTTGGTTGCCGGTGCGACTTTTATTTGTGCTTGAGCAACTCTAGAATTAAATCCTATCTGGGTAGTCAAAAATAGCAGCAAACAACCCAGTGCTTTATTGAATGCCTTAATTTTCACCGATAATCCTCATCCCAATGATAGATTTTAGCACCCTGATATCAAACTTATTTCCTCACAGAGAA
>CASBQA010000240.1 GCA_949127635.1 Nostocales cyanobacterium PMM_0069
AAGGTAAATTTTTCTGCCGACATACAGTCGCAGCGGCACTACTTATGGGGGAGAATAAAGCATGAATATGTGCCAAGTCAAATTCATGAGCGTGATTATTTAACCACCTTAATAAATCAAAAGAAAACTTATAACGACGAAACGGTGAACAACGAAAGTAAATTATTTCATAGCCATCTTGTTTTACCGGGCAATTTAAAGGAACATCCAAAGGTTTTTGACCAGAATCACCATTACTATCTGTAGTCAGAATTGTCACTTTTACATTTTCTCGTGCCAATGCCGAAGATAATCCCATTACCATTTGACTAGGACCACCATAAATCAGAGAAATTGAAGGGATAATTTGTAGAATTCGCATTTTTATTAGTTGTTAATTGTTAGGTAGAGACGTTCCGCCGGAACGTCTCTACGGGGGTTTATCTGCCCGTACAATTAAATTTGTAGGGTGTGTTAGGCGCATAACCGTAATGCACCAATTTTAAACGGTGCCGTACTCTCAGCATTAACGCACACTGGGACTATTAACCAATTCTTTATAAAACTCTAATTGCTGTTTTGCTAAAGCTTTATTCGTATATTGAACCATTGCTTTTTGATAACCCATTTCTGCCAACTTTTCGGCAAATTCTGGCTTATCCATTAACTGCGATAAGCAATCAGCCAAAGCTTTAGCATCCCCTTCCGGAAAGATTAACCCAGCATCACCAATTACATGGGGAATTTCGCCGGAATTTGAACCAATCACCGGAACTTGACAAGCCATCGCTTCAATTAGCACATGACCAAATTGTTCTTTCCAACCAGCAGAAGTTAAGGTTTTAAACTTATAATTTGTTTCTGAAGGCAACACTAAAGTACTCATTAAATTGATATACTTAAAAACTTCATCGTGGGGTACACTTTCCACTAAGATAATTCTGTCTTTAAAGTTGTTTTCATCAGCTTTGTTCATTAATTCTGATTGCAACGCACCGCGCCCAATTAAAAGTAATTTCCAAGATTTATCTTTTAAAGTAGCTAAGGCATCTATGAGCGTCAGCAAGCCCTTTTCTGGAACAAAACGCCCGACAAAGCCAACTACAAATTCCCCTGGTTGAATACCCAATTTAGTTGCTAATTCTGGTTGAGACTTGGGAGCAAATAAAGTTTCATCCACACCAAGTTGAGGCATTACTTTAATTGAACCTTTATATCCCCGTTGTCTGAGAACTTCTGCCCCGTCCTGATTTCCTGAAATGATACCGTGGCTATTATTAAGGTTGTATTTTTCTAATAAAGCTGCGGGAAATTTGAGTTCGTATGGCAGATTCCACCAGGTAAAAAAGATATTTTTTGCCTTTAGTCCCAATAGCTTATTTAAAGTAATCATTTGCGCGTAAGACAGTCCGCGAGAACCTTGTTCTACTTGGATGATTTGGGGACGAAACTGCCGCAACAAAGATATTAAATCAGCGCCAAAAGTGAGAAGTCCCTGATGATTTTGACTGAAGTTAGAAATTGGAACTATTTTAAATGCACCTTCATCGCGGTATTGTGTTTCAATAATCTTGTTTTGTACACCTCCGGGTTTCCAACGTTTGGGAACTACAACCGTCACTTCAATTCCCGGTTCTAGTTGAGATAAAGTGCGTAATTTCTCGCAGTTAAGGTCTACAATATAAGTGTGACTGGCAACTAAAATTTTCATTGATGTTTGCTAATTAGTAATTTTTGTTTTCAACCGCAGATACACGCAGATATACGCAGATGATTTCCATATTTATCCGCGTTCATCTGCGTTCATCTGCGGTTAAATCATTTTAGCTTTTTGGTCTAATCGACTGTAAATTTGACCATCATCCCAAGCTGATTGAATCACAGTACCCACAGCTTTGAGAAAACCTAAAAAGTAGAACACAGCGCGGGTGACAATTTTAATCGGGGAACCGCTTTTGTGACAAGGAGGACGTCCCAGGACATGACAATCAAATAAACGAGCGTATAAGCGTAAAGCTTGGGTAGCGGTGAGGTTTTTCAAACCTAATAAAAAATGGTTGTGATAGAACGTCATTTGATATTTGAGCGATCGCATACTCATATCATGACAACCCCCAGTTTCTTCCCCTAAATGCACTAAATCAGCTTCTGGGTCATACCAAATCTTATATCCCGTCTGCCTTAAGCGCAAACAAAAGTCAGATTCCTCACGCACCGCACTACCGCGAAACCTCTCATCAAACCTCAGTCCGTACTTAGTAAAAATCTCGCGACGGAAAGACATATTGCAACCCCTCGCTGTCAGCACTTGCTGGGGTTTAACTGTATGCACCAAATCAATATAATACCAAGCGATTCCTGGGTCCATTGCTTCGGGAGGCAAATATTCAATCTCCAACTTCCCCCCAGAATCACCCAATTTCATTCTGTCAAATACCCTGCCGGCAACAGCCCCGATTTCTGGCTTTTCTAGATAATTTTTAGCATGATCTGCTAAAAATCCATTTCTTAACTGCACATCATCATCAATAAACAAAATTATCTCACCTAGCGATCGCCGCACCGCATAATTACGCGCTCCAGGCAAACTTGCCCAATCCAAGCGGAACCATTTAATTTTATCTGCTGCTAACTGTTCCTCCAAATAAGCTTGAGTTTCCGGTTCGTGTTTGGGGGTTTGGTCTACAACCAAAACTTCAAAGTTCGGGTAGTCTTGTTTGAGAACATCCACAAGGCTATCACGGAGCGGTTCTTCACGCCCGTAGGTCGGTATAATTACGGAAATTAAAGGCAAATCCATATGAATTTTAGATTTTAGATTTTAGATTTTAGATTTTAGGAGTAGGAGTTATAAAAATTCTTCTCCCTCTCCTCATATCTTGCACCGAACGATTAAAATCGCGGCTAAGAGAACAAAGCCTGCCTACGCAGGCTACCAAACCCTTGATTTTCCGTAGTCCGCGCAGGCGGACTTGGTTTGTTTAGCCGCGACTTCTAGTCGTTAGGGCAGGCGTGCAAGATATGAGTCTCCCCCACTCCCCTACTTCTTCTGCTTTTCCTGATTTCCTTCTACTTGTGCCTCTTTGAGTCTTTCTTGTTTGTCTATTTCTGGCAACTTTAAAAGAATTCCAGCAGCAAACCAGTAATAAACAGCAACAGGATCGACATCTAGAGGGTAGTAATAGGTGTTGTAACTAATAAACAATATAAACACCCACATGGCGGCTGCGTAACTGCGGAAATTACGGTTTTTTATCAAACGGTATGTCCGGAAGCACACGACTGTTAAAGTTGTTACCAAACCCAAAAATGCTAATACTCCCAAAATACCAATTTCATAAAGCAGTTTTGGGTAGTATGTTTCGACCAGTTTTGTTTGACCTAAAGCACGGGCAGAGTTAGTCGCTCGACCTAAACCATTTCCGAAGGGTCCTTTTGAGCTTTTCCAATTTTCTTCAAATTGATCGACGATAAATTGTTGGGGAGGTGACGCATTCCAGCGACTGACAAAGCTATCCGTCCTTTCTTGCACAACTGTGGGGTTGCTGACTACGGCAATTGTTACAATCAGGGCAAGTCCTATTCCTAAGGGGATAAACCGTTTGAGGTTGCCAAGTTGACCAGTAAGCAATAGTAAAAGTACGAAGCAGGTGGGGACTAAAGCTAAGGCAATTCTTTGTCCAGAAATAACTGCATTAAGA
>CASBQA010000241.1 GCA_949127635.1 Nostocales cyanobacterium PMM_0069
CGGAGCCATTATCATCTGGATTGCCGCAAACCATTTTAACTTTACCGGAACGTCCTAGAGAACTGGTATCGGCTGGTACTAGTACTGACTCAGATGGTACTGATATTAATCGTGGTGGTTCTCGTCGCGAATAATCAAAGAAGGGCAATGAGCATTGGGCATTGGGAATGCGTTTTTTACCATTACCCATGCCTAATGACGGCAGATGCTCCACTTGGAAAGACTCCATGCCCCATGCCCACTAACAACAAACAAATTCATGCAACTCGAGTACTTTTTATTATTAGCAGCGGCTTTGTTCTGTATTGGCATCTTTGGCTTAATTACTAGCCGTAATGCCGTGCGGGTGCTGATGTCGATTGAGTTGATGCTAAATGCTGTTAATCTGAATTTAATGGCATTTTCCAACTTCTTAGACTCAACATTAATTAAAGGTCAGGTTTTTACAGTATTTGTGATTACGGTGGCTGCTGCTGAAGCGGCAGTTGGTTTAGCGATCGTGCTTGCCATTTATCGCAACCGTGATACTGTCGATATGGAGCAGTTTAATCTTCTTAAGTGGTGATATGAAGTGCAACTCAAGCAAGTAATCATTGCTTATAAAGCGAGAGATCCCCAAAGTAAACGCTGGGCTGAAGTCTGTGCCAAGCAACTCGAAGACCGCGAATGCCATGTGTTGATGGGACCCAGTGGACCAAAAGACAATCCTTATCCGGTGTTTTTGGCTTCTGTAGGGCAACCAATCGATCTGGCTGTGGTACTTGGCGGTGATGGTACTGTTTTAACTGCTGCAAGACATTTAGCCCCAGCTGGTATCCCAATATTGGCAGTGAATGTGGGAGGTCATCTGGGGTTTTTAACTGAGTCAGTGGAAGAATTTCAAGATACAGAGAATGTTTGGGATCGGCTGCTGGAGGATCGCTATGCTATCCAACGGCGTATGATGCTACAAGCTGCGGTGTATGAGGGACATGGGACAAATATTGAACCTGTTACCGAACGCTACCTAGCTTTGAATGATATGAGTATTAAACCTGCTTCTGCCGATCGCATGATCACTTCAATTTTAGAAATGGAAATTGATAGTGAGATTGTCGATCAGTATCAAGGAGATGGTTTGATTCTGGCTACTCCCACCGGTTCCACTGGTTACACTGTTTCTGCCAACGGTCCGATTATGCACGATGGTATGGAAGCGATTACCATCACTCCCATTTGTCCGATGAGTCTTTCTAGTCGTCCTCTAGTTTTACCTCCCGGTTCCGTTGTTAGCATCTGGCCCTTGGGAGATTATGAGTTAAGTACCAAGCTGTGGATGGATGGGGTTTTAGCTACTTCAATTTGGCCAGGACACCGCGTTGATGTGCGGATGGCAGATTGTCGCTCTAAGTTTATCATTCTGCGGGAAAATTATTCCTATTATCAAACACTGCGAGAGAAATTACTGTGGACGGGGACAAGGATTCGCTACAGTAATAATAGTCACCATAATTGATAGAGGTTATGCGATCGCATTTAATCAACAAAAATAACATGCGATCGCTGGAGTAGAAATTAATTATGCGTTGTCCGAAACCCTTGTAGAGACGTAGCAATGCTACGTCTCTACGTTTTTTATATTATAGCGGGTTGCACTTGGATGCAATACAGAACCTCACCCTGGGAGTTCCGGACACCCCTCTCCTTAATAAGGAGAGGGGAAGGGGGTGAGGTTTTATGTATCTCACTCAACCGAGAACCGCTATAGATCCCTAAATTAAAATCTTGGACTTTGGACAAAAGTCCTGTATCATTCCGAAGAATGTAAGATCGGTCAACTGATGAAGAGCGATCGCCCAATCCATTCAATTATTTGGTATTATTTCCATTCGTTAGATATATTGACAAATGCGTCATAATCTCAACCTATTACCAATACGCTACTTTCTATTATGCAACGCCTGATGAAGACTGTTTTCAAGTTGGATACCCCAACCCAAGAAAGCACGCGATTATTTTCTAACATCGAATTTGATGGCAATAAGCTAACTCATCAATCGGGTAGTGTTTTAGGAGGCATTGCACTTATTGCTGGAACAACTATTGGTGCTGGTATTCTGGCTTTACCTGCGGTTACTCTGTCCTCTGGCGTTTTGCCATCTACAGTCCTGCTCATTGCTATTTGGCTCTACACTTTAATCTCAGGTCTAATGATCGCAGAAGTGACTTTGAACACGATGCATCTTGTAGGGCGTCCCAATTTAGGTCTGTTGTTCATTGTTGAGAGTACGCTTGGGTTTGTGGGAGCGCGGATTGCTGCTGCCGCATATCTGTTTTTGGGCTATGCCTTCCTTGTGGCATACATTACCAAAGGTGGAGAGATTCTAGTCTCTGTTGCATCTGTTGTGTGCAATGTGCAAAACGCTTTGCCGGAGTGGGTGGGGATAACAACGTTCACTCTCTTATTTGGCAGCATGATGTATTTTGGGCGAGAAAAGGTTGTGGAGAAATTAAACAATGTATTTGTAGCGATTCTCATTGCTTCATTTCTAGGAATATTGTTGCTAATCTCAACCCATCTTCAAACTGGCAAACTCTTATATCAGAACTGGACTGCGCTGACTCCTGCTGTCTCAGTCATGTTGGTAGCCATGTTTTACCACAACATTGTGCCCCTAGTCGTGGCTCAGATGGAAGGAGATGCCCGAAAGATTCGTTCCTGCATCGTCATTGGTTCTGGGATTCCCCTGGTGATGTTCTTAGCCTGGAATGCAGTGATTTTAGGAAGCGTAGCTCCCGATATAGTCCAAAATATATCTAATGGCAGAACTATTTTTGACCCCCTGCAAATTTTACGTTCAGGGAGTACCGGAGAATCTTTAGGAACGCTAGTATCTGTTTTTTCAGAATTTGCAACCATAACATCATTCATTGGAGTTGTATACAGTTTGCTAGATTTCTTCAAAGGTATTTCCAATGTTGATAATAATCAACTTTCTAAAAGCCAGCCGCTCTATTTAATAATTCTTGCACCGCCGATGATTCTGGGAGCGCTTAATCCTAGCATCTTTTTTACCGCTCTAGATTACTCTGGAACCTTTAGTGTCTCAGTTTTAGCAGGGATTATTCCGGCGTTAATGATTTGGAAGCAACGTGAAGCGCACTCACACTTAAATAGCATTAACAAACAGCTTGTTCCTGGTGGTAAGGTGATATTCATTGCAATGATTGTAATTGGATTCCTCTTTATGTGGGCATGATTGATTTGGGGTAGCCGTTCACAGGATTTAAAAAGTATACCCAGCGCCGAATAATAATTGAATCACAAAATGCCTCAATTGAGGTAAAAGCAGATTACAACCGCCTCAAACAAGTATTGCTTAATTTAAGAGATATTGTTGATGCGATTTTCCCTTCTTTTTTGCTACCCAAACTCACATAAGCCGTATACTAAATTAAGAATGAATATTTGATTTTCTGAAAGTCTCTAACATATAATATCATGTCCGCCAAATTACC
>CASBQA010000242.1 GCA_949127635.1 Nostocales cyanobacterium PMM_0069
CTTAATGCTACTCAAGAGCAATTAAAATTTCAGGCTTATATTTTATCTCAAGTAACCGACGCAGTTATGGTTACTGAAGGCAAGTTGATTGATGATATGAAAGCGCGGATTGTCTATGTGAATGCAGCATTTACTCACATGACTGGTTACAGTGCTGAGGAAGTTTTAGGCAAAACACCGACTATCCTCAAGAAACTAAAAACCGAGCCAAAAGTACTAGATCAAATTAGACAAGCTGTGGCTGTAACAACGTCTTTCACGAACGCTAATTCTCAGCCAGTAAAGGTAGAACTAATTAACTGCCGCAAAGATGGCTCAGAGTTTTGGTCAGAAATAAATATTACCCCAATGTTTGACGAAGTTGGGGAATGCACTAATTTAATTTTTGTGCAACGCGACATCAGCGATCGCAAACTTGCTGAGGCAGAACGTCAACAAATGTTAACCCAAGAAAAAACTTACCGCGCTGAAGCAGAAGCAAGCAACCGCACAAAGGATCAGTTTTTGGCAATTATATCTCATGAGTTGCGATCGCCTCTGAATGCCATACTCGGTTGGACAAAGCTAATTCAAGGTGGCAAATTAGACGACTTGACTACCGCACGAGCATTAACAACAATTGAGCGTAACGCTAAGTTACAAAACGAGTTAATTCAAGACCTCTTAGACTTTTCGCGCATCACAGAAGGTAAACTTCGTCTTGAACTGTGCCCAGTTGATTTGACACAAATAATTAATGCTGCAATTGATGTAGTGCGTCCATCAGCCGATTCTAAGAGCATTGCTATTGAGTCAAGGCTTGAATTTACAGTTGGTGAAGTTTTGGGTGATTCCAGTCGATTGCAACAAGTTATGTGGAATCTACTGACTAATGCAGTTAAATTTACACCAGAGGGCGGACAGATTGCAATTTGGCTAAAGCGAGTTGAATACTACGCTCAAATCATTGTCAGCGATACAGGTGTTGGTATTAGTGCTGACTTTTTGCCAAACGTATTCGAGCAATTTTGTCAAGCTGATAATCAATATACCGCAAGGCATAAGGGATTGGGACTCGGACTTGCGATCGTCCGTAGTTTGGTGGAAATGCACAATGGCACTATTACCGCAGCGAGTGACGGTGAAGGACAGGGTGCAACCTTTACAGTTAGATTGCCACTGAATATAAACACTACCAAGTCGGCTAACACAACCGCAATATTGGGGGAGTAAATCCACACCCAATAAGCTGTACTCTAGGTGTATTTCACGCAATCAATATGATTCCTAATATGCAATCTCAACGGTGTAGAGAGCAGGATTCGCTTCTAAATGCTCTGCCAAATTTGTGATTGTATAATTGATTTGGCTACTTAGCAAGTATTGGCAGTAATTAAGTTTAGTAAATCTCATTACCGCAAACAAATCCTATTTAATACACTAAGATACTTATTTTCTCATAAATCTTTCAATAGTGCTTCACTAATACCATTTCTATTAGGAATCCGGTTTGATTTCTGAAAAAATTTAAGTATTGTAGGGTGCGTTAGACGGAACGTCGTAACGCACTCCTCTCCCTAAAAATGGTGCGTTACGCTGTCGCTAACACACCCTACGTATCTTTTCAGAAATCAAATATGAGTCCTATATATTGCACTTAAGGAGAATTACAATGTCTACTGAATATCACGTTAAACTCATTCAACAAGGTAATATTCAAACCTTACCCATTCCCAAAGAATTAACTTTATCAACTTCAGAAGTTATCATCCGACAAGAAGAAGGAAAACTTATTATAGAACCCTACAGGAAAAAATCTCTCCTGGAAGTCTTCGCCAACCTTGATGATATTGACGAAGAATTTCCCGATGTTGACGAAGGACTATTACCGTTAGATGACATTGAAATTTAAAATGTATTACTGTTACTTACTCGATACCAATACACTATCGGACTTTATTAGACATCCAACAGGTAAAATTTTTTATAAAATTAGAGAAGTTGGAGAAGAAAAAATTTGCACCAGTATCATTCTTGAATGAACATTTAAATATGCGATCGCTTGCTGAAATTAACGATAAAATTAGCTGCAAACGTGCTAGCGATCGCAGCCGTACCCGATAATAAGCCAAAGATGCACTCGAAACAAGCACTCTTACTGTTAAATATGTAATATTTTTATAGTTGCAAACTTTAATAATGTTAATATCTTATGCTTGAACATGATGTGATTATTATCGGTGGGGGATTGGCTGGATGTCGTGCAGCAGTGGAAATTGCCAGAACCGATCCTAGCTTGAATGTGGCTGTGGTGGCGAAAACTCACCCGATTCGATCGCACTCAGTAGCTGCCCAAGGTGGGATGGCAGCGTCGCTGAGAAACGTAGATACAGAAGATAGCTGGGAAGCACACGCTTTTGATACAGTCAAGGGTTCCGATTATTTAGCAGACCAAGACGCGGTAGAAATTCTGACCCGTGAAGCGCCAGATGTAGTGATTGACTTGGAACACATGGGTGTTTTATTCTCCCGCTTAAATGATGGTCGCATTGCCCAACGTGCTTTTGGCGGACATTCTCACAATCGCACTTGCTACGCTGCCGATAAAACCGGTCACGCAATTTTACATGAATTGGTCAACAATTTGCGGCGATACGGTGTGCAAATTTATCAAGAGTGGTACGTAATGCGCCTGATATTAGAAGAAGGTCAGGCGAAAGGTGTAGTGATGTATCACCTTTTGGATGGGGAAATAGTCGTAGTGCGGGCTAAGGCGGTGATGTTTGCTACAGGTGGCTATGGTCGCGTTTATAACACCACTTCTAATGATTACGCTTCTACGGGTGATGGTTTGGCAATGACTGCGATCGCCGGTTTGCCACTGCAAGATATGGAATTTGTCCAATTCCACCCCACTGGATTATATCCCGTCGGGGTGCTAATTTCTGAGGCAGTGCGGGGCGAAGGAGCTTATTTAATTAATAGTGAAGGCGATCGCTTTATGGCGAATTACGCACCTAGCCGCATGGAACTTGCTCCTCGTGATATTACCTCACGAGCGATCGCTTATGAAATTCGCGCCGGTCGTGGTGTTCAACTAGATGGTAGTGCAGGTGGTCCATTTGTCTATCTTGACTTGCGTCACATGGGCAAAGAAAAAATTATGAGTCGCGTTCCCTTCTGTTGGGAAGAAGCACATCGCTTAGTTGGTGTTGATGCGGTAACGCAACCGATGCCAGTACGTCCGACAATTCATTATTGTATGGGTGGTATCCCAGTTAACACCGATGGTCAAGTCCGCAGTAGTGATAAAGGAGTTGTTGAGGGCTTCTTTGCCGCTGGTGAGACATCTTGTGTATCTGTACATGGGGCAAATCGACTTGGTAGTAATTCTTTGTTGGAATGCGTGGTTTACGGAAAGAGAACCGGAAGTGCGATCGCTCGATTTGTCCAAAACCGCAAGTTACCCACAGTAGACGAGCAAATTTACATCAAAGAGGCAAACCAACAAATTCAAGCTTTGCTAGATCAACCTGGGCAGTATCGCATTAACCAAGTGCGTCAAGCCTTCCAAGATTGTATGACAGAATATTGCGGCGTTTTCCGCACCCAAGAATTAATGCGTCAAGGTTTAGAACAAATACAAGAATTACAACAAAAAGCTTCGCAAATATATTTAGATGACAAAGGTAATTCTTGGAATACAGAAATTGTTGAAGCCTTGGAAATGCGAAGTTTAATGGTGGTAGGACAGACGATTCTTTCCTCAGC
>CASBQA010000243.1 GCA_949127635.1 Nostocales cyanobacterium PMM_0069
ACCACCACCCCCCCCAAATCCCGCACCAAGGGAAGAACCAAGAAACATTCCTACCACTCCCCAACAGCGCAATGAACCACCACAGTTAGAAGGACAGCCAAACGATTTTCTCCAAACTTCCCCAACACCATTAGAGCAATTGTTGGAGAAACCGCCTTTAACTAACTCCGAAAGGCTAGACAGGCTCATACGTCGGTTGCAAGAGGTCAAAGAGACATCACCTGAGTCAGATAGCTTTGAGGAAATAGGCAGAATAATAGCGAAGCCTATAGATTTGCCACCACCAGTAGAACAACCGCCACCACCACCCTCACCAAAACCCGTAACTAAGTTTAAGCCCATAGGCTCCCTGCGGGGTTATGTGGGATTTTTTGGAACAAATAATATTTTTTCGTCAGAAGTTGACCCGATACAGGATGGCTTGGTTTTTACTGGACTGACGCTAGCTTCTGCACCTTTAGCCTTGGGACCTAAGACTTATTTAAGTGCGGGAATTGATGGCAATTTGATTTTTTATATAGATCAATCACAATTTAATTACAACCAGGTAAGATTCTACGTAAGTATTTATCAACAGCTATCACGGCGGATGTATGGTGAACTCGGTTGGAGCAATCAACAGCTGTTTTATGCTAAAGACGGCGATTTCTTTTCGGCAGGCGATCGCTTTTTAAATGAAAATTCTGTGCATTTGTCTCTAGGACGACGAGATCCCCTAACTCAAAAGTTGGTACTAGACAGCTTCTATGAATTGCGTCTGAATTTTGCCGATCCAGACAGTCGTAACCGCATAAACAATTCTTTCTTACTTTCTTTGAGCTACTACTGGTTAAAATCGCTGCAAGTTGGTCTTAACTACCAGTTTAATTTGTCAGACTTTACGTTGCGCCAACGAGAAGACCAATATCATCGATTATACACTAGCTTAACTTATGGAATATCTGACTCCACTAATGTCAGCGTCCAAGGCGGTGTAAGCTTAGGTGGTTCTACCGACCAAAATATTAATTTTGATGGCTGGTTCTTTAGTCTCAATTACAATTTTGAATTAGGTAAGTTTTAAAAAAAGTCAATAGTCAAAGAGTCAATAGTCAATAGTCAAAGAGTCAAAGAGTCCAGAGTTCACAGAGCAAACATTAACTATGTTATCCGCCCTTGACTATTGACTGTTGACTATTGACTATTGACTATTGACCACGTTCCTAATAACTAATCCAATCACTCCAACTGCCAGCATATAATTTAGCGTTTTGAATACCAGCTAGTTCTAAAGATAATAAATTGACGCAAGCGGTAACGCCAGAACCGCAATAAACTATAATTTCCTCTGCTTTTTCCAGGCTGGATGCGCGATCGCTTTGCTGTTGTGGTGAAAGTAGGTAGCCTGAAGAATCTGTCACTTCTAGCCAAGGATAGTTTACAGCACCGCTGATATGTCCGGCAATTTTATCAATTGGTTCTCGTTCCCCAGAAAAGCGATCGCTTTCCCGTGAATCCACCAACACTACTCCTGGCAAAAGGAAGCGAGTTTTCACTTCTTCCCTATCTACCACCATTTGTGTTTGTACCTGTGGGACAAACGTTGCTATCCGAGGTTCAGGAATCACATCTGTGACGGGATACCCGGCTTTTTGCCAACCAGCAAAGCCTCCTGTAAGCACGGCTACTTGCTCATGCCCTAAATAACGCAAAAGCCACCACAAACGAGCTGCAAAAGCAAGGCGAGAATCATCGTAAGCTACAACTAAAGTCTTTGGCTTCACCCCCATTGCTGATAACTTCTGCGCTAAATCTGCGGGGTTGGGTAAAGGATGTCTTCCTCCATGTTCTCTCACAGAACTAGAAAGATCCTGGTTTAAGTCTAAATAATAAGCTCCAGTTATATGACTTTCTTGATATTGCTGTTGTCCTAAAATTGGATCAGCAAGTGAAAATCGACAATCCACAATCACAACTTGCGGATCGTCAAGGTGTGCAAACAACCATTCGGCAGAAACAACAAATTGAGTCTTAGTCATAAAATTGGTAATTGAAAATTTTCATAAAATTTCTAATTTCTTTGAGAACTGTGAGCAAAATTATTTATGTGATACAAATCACTACAAATACAAGTAAGTTATCACTGCAAAACTTTGCTAATCATAGTTAAATAAAAGCTATTTATCAAGCAGGGGAAAAAGGGAAAGGAAAAAAGGGGAGGCACTGCTTCCTCTTTCCCCCTCTTCCTGATGTGATACAAATCACTAAGGATACAAGTAAGTTATGAGTGCGAAACTCTGCCAATCATAGTTAGATGTTTTCCATTCGTAAAGCGAAAAATGCGCGTGTGATAGTGTGGAAAATAAAAACTTGGAATTAAAAATCCCTTACCCTTACTTTGATCTAAATTTAGCTAGGACAACATCTTATGGCGCTGCGATGTTTAAAAAAAATCTCCGTAAAAAACCTGATTTAACATTTGTCAAAATTGCTCATACTGGAATTAGACTAGTGGAAAATTTGGTAGCTATACTTGTTTTATCTTGTTCCAATAACACATAAAAAACACATGCTATGTATTACAACCAACATTTGACAGTTATGATGCATAAAGCTTGTGAAAATACAAACTGGAATCTAGTCAAATAATAAAAATGTTTTATCTAACATTGTGAAGTTTTTTATTGGAGTGCGTTTGTGATTCAATGGAAATCCAAGTATATAGGCTCTACCGAACAAATTGTTAGTGGGTTAAACCCCTCAAACAATGTCAATGGTATTATCGCTTCAAATCATGCCTTAGCATTGAACAAAACCGAGGGTAATTCCTTGAGCTTATCTGAACAAAAGGTGATGGCTAAAGAAACCGAAACCTTATCTTTTTGGATGAATCTTGATGTTAATAAAACTGAAAATTCATTGGTCTCGACAACGCTACAAGCCAAAGGGTCTAATGTGAATGGCTTTGATTGTGATGTGCCGAAAATTTTAGTAGTGGACGATCATGCCCCCAGTCGGATGACTGCTGTCGCACTTTTAGCGATGGAAGGCTACGAAGTCATTGAGGCGAACAATGGTTATACTGCCATAGAACTGATAACACAAAAACAACCGGATCTAATTTTACTTGATGTCATGATGCCGGGGATGGATGGATTTCAAGTGTGCCAGTTAGTTAAGCAAGATGAACATACCAGGTTAATTCCGGTAATTTTTATTACAGCTTTAAATGATAAGCGATCGCGTATCCAAGGAATTGAAGCTGGGGGGGATGATTTTTTAACTAAACCTTTTGACCGTTTAGAATTAGCAGCACGGGTTAAATCTTTAGTCAGGCAAAAGCGTTTAAACGAAGATTTAGACCATGCCGAAAAAGTGCTATTTTCCATTGCCAGAGCAATTGAAAGTCGCGATCCCAACACCGGCGACCACTGCGAGCGACTGGTAACATTGGGAGAAGCTTTTGCACAATTCCTCAATCTCTCACCCAACCAAATTCGGAATTTGATGTGGGGGGGTTATCTCCACGATATCGGTAAAGTGGGTATTCCTGATGTGGTGCTACTAAAGCATGGTAAATTTACCCCCGAAGAGTGGGATATTATGAAAAAACACGTTTTGATGGGAGAAAAAATTTGCCAGCCATTACGTAGTATGCGCGGTGTAATTCCAATCATTCGCCACCACCACGAACGCTGGGACGGCTCAGGTTATCCCGATGGACTGAAGGAAGATGAAATTCCTTATCTGGCACAAGTTTTTCAAATAATTGATATTTATGATGCCCTAACTAGCGAACGACCTTACAAAATAGCTTTGAGCAAAGAAGAAGCTCTCAAGGTCATGGCAGAAGAAACAGCTAAGGGTTGGCGCAACCCCAAACTAATGCTAAAGTTTACAGAATTTATTCTCTCAAGCCAGCAATAAACTTTTACAAAAAAGATTTCTCTGAAAATATCTCTTAGAAAGTCCCCTGTAGGTAAATCGGGATATACCAGCGTGTTTTGACATCTGAGTTTTTTGTCCTGATGTCAATTTTAGTTTGGTTTTGATGGCGGTCAGCAACACAAATCTAATTAGATCATGAGTCAGATATGTTTTAAATCATCACATAACTTATGGCGGTAGGTCTAGTCGGTTGATGTAAATTTTCAAAAAAATTGGCTCTCACCCTCGCAACCGATGCTCTGAAGCTCAAGTTGGGTCAAAGTGTGTCAGGTTTTTTGGTGTGCTTTGTCAATAAATGTCTGGTTTTGTCCGGTAAATAGTCTACTAGGAGATAACTCCCTAAGCGTTTATGATCGTTCCTCGATCAAAGTTCCGACATGCCCTGTCGTACCTATCCCACGATTTAGGATATTAATTGCTGCGTTATGATCTCTGTCCATCTCGTAACCACATTTACATATATGTGTTCGTGTGGACAGGCTCTTTTTAACAATCGTTCCGCAGTTATGGCATTCAAGGCTTGTATAGGCGGGATTTACAGCAATTGTAATTCTGCCAAATACCTTTCCGAAATATTCTAAGAACACTCGAAATTGATACCAAGAAGCAGACGCTCGAAGACTCGCTAACGCTGCGCTATCGCTAATTGATTTTGCTAAACAGTGATTTTTTACCAGGTTAGACACTCTCAAGTCTTCATAGACCACTACATCGTTTGATGTGCTGATCGCACCGCGCTAACTTGATAGCATGGTCTTTACGTTGTCTACTTATTTTAAGGTGTCGTTTACCCAAAACCACCCTTGCTTTGCGGCGATTTGCTCCACATGAAGTTTTCCGACTTACTAAGCGTTGGGCGCGTTTTAATCGCGCTTCACCCTTACGCAGAAATTTAGGATTTTGTTGCATCTCGCCATTTGAATCGGTGTAAAACTCTTTCAAGCCAACATCCAATCCAATTGTTTTACCTGTTGTTTTGACTTGTTCAACACGCTCAATCGCTAAACAAAACTGGACATAGTATCCATCCGCTCGTTTGATTAACCGTACTCGCTTTATTTGGCTCGGAGCATAAAAATTCAGGTCGCGAGTACCTTTCATTTGATAGCATACTCGTCATAGGAATAAATTAATTAAAGAAGCACGACGAAGGGGGAGGCTCTAACCTCACAATTGTCGGTAGATTGATCGTAATTCACTGATAGCTAATTATGGTAGTTGTAGCAATTCTAGCGGCAGGACGCGGCACAAGGATGAAATCACACCTACCCAAAGTTTTACATTCTTTGGGTGGGCGATCGCTAGTAGAGAGAGTTCTCGAAAGTGTACAACCGTTCAAGCCCTCACGGCAAATGCTGATTGTCGGATATCAGGCTGTTGAAGTAAAAACAGCCATGCAATCAAACCCGGATTTGGAGTTTGTCGAACAAGCTGTACAATTGGGAACAGGTCATGCCATCCAGCAATTACTCCCCCACCTCCAAGGCTATACTGGGGATTTACTGGTGTTAAATGGCGATGTGCCGTTATTACGCACCGAAACAATCAAACAACTGTTGCAAACTCATCAAGAAAATCACAACGCAGCTACCATCCTCACTGCACATCTGAGCGATCCTAAAGGCTACGGGCGTGTTTTTTGTAACAGTGATAATATTGTCCAACAAATGGTTGAAGATAAAGATTGCACTACTGCCCAAAAACAAAATCGCCGCGTCAATGCGGGAATTTACTGCTTTAACTGGGAAAAATTAGCGCATATTTTACCACATTTGCTTTGCAATAATGCCCAAAAAGAATACTACCTCACCGATGCGGTAACTCAAGTTGGCAAAGTGATGGCAGTTGATGTGCCAGATTATCAGGAAATTCTCGGTATTAACGATCGCCTGCAATTAGCAACAGCATCTGATATTTTGCAAACGCGAGTCAAGGAAAAATGGATGGCGGCAGGCGTCACTCTCATCGATCCCACCAGCATTACAATTGATGACACGGTAGAATTACAGTCAGATGTAATTATTGAACCGCAAACTCACCTGCGAGGCAATACGGTTATTCAAACAGGATGTCGCATCGGACCTGGGAGTTTAATTGAGAATAGCCAATTGGGTGAAAATGTCACAGTGATGTATTCTGTGGTGACAGATAGCACCGTAGATAAAAACACCCGAATTGGTCCTTATGCCCATTTACGCGGACATGCACAAGTGGGGGCAAATTGCCGCATCGGTAATTTTGTGGAATTAAAAAATACTAAGTTAGGCGATCGCACCAATGCCGCACATTTGTCATATTTGGGCGATACCACTACCGGAAATCAAGTAAATATCGGTGCTGGTACGATTACCGCCAATTATGATGGTGTGGAAAAACATCCTACCAAAATAGGCGATCGCACTAAAACAGGTGCCAGTAGCGTTTTAGTTGCCCCTTTGACACTAGGAAATGATGTCACAATCGCTGCCGGTTCAACTGTTACAGAAGATGTCCCTGATGATTGTCTGGTAATAGGTCGTGCGCGTCAAGTAGTCAAACCAGGTTGGCGCTTGAAGAGTCCCGATGAGGACGTGGGGTGAAACAGTAAACGTCGTAGAGACGTTCCGTCGGAACGTCTTTACAATATGTGTGATTTATTAAATTAGTAGTAAAGCCAAAATTTCAAGATTGAATATGGAAGAACTACTAGAACTTAGGCAACTTCTAGAACAAGGCAAAGTTTCCGAAGCCCTGTTGTTGGTGGATGAGTTAGAAGAAATGAGCCTGAGTGACAAAATCAATAAAATTGATAGTTACGGGGTAATTCTTCTCATCCATTTAATTAAGCAGAAAGCTGAAAAACGTTCTACTCGCTCTTGGGAGATTTCTATAGAAAATGCGGTGCGAGAAATAAACAAAATCAACAAGCACCGCAAATCAGGCGGTTTTTACTTGCAGAGGGCAGAATTAATCGATATTCTGCAACAAGGATATCAACTAGCTTTGAAAAAAGCGGCGCTTGAAGCTTTTGAAGGACGTTATGAAACCGAAGAATTAGCAGTAATGATTGACCAACAAGAAATCATAGCTTTAGCGCTGAAATTAATTCAGCAATAACCTACTAGTTCTTCGCCAGTCCATTCCAAAGTGTCATTAATTTTTTCGCCATCGTGGTAAGCTGCCAGAAGGACTTCGCTGGTTTTACCCCAAGCGATCGCCCCATCCGCATCAAGAGCGATCGCCCCAAAATCCCGCTTGTGGTTTTTTGCTTCGGTAAATGAACGCTGCATTGCATCTTTGAGGGACATACCATCTGTAACGCGGATGACAATTTTTGGTGCCAAACACTCATCAATGATATCTTCGCCAATACCTGTACAACTTACGGCAGCTTTAACTGTCGCATAATTACCCGCAGGCATGGCAGAATCACTGACACGTCCAATGCGCTCAAAGCCTTTACCACCAGTGGAAGTGCCAACAGCTAGTCTGCCGTGAGTATCTAATACTACTACACCAATTGTGCCACGTCGGGCGCTGCTAGTTTCCACCAATTCTGGTTCTGCCACCACCCCAGCCATCGTTCTTTTAAAATTATCTTGGCGTTCTTGCATCCACTCTTGCAAGCGCAACTCAGTTAAAGCGTTGTAACTAGGAATTTGCATTTCCCGCGCTAGTTCAGCAGAAC
>CASBQA010000244.1 GCA_949127635.1 Nostocales cyanobacterium PMM_0069
GGGGAGGCAGGGGGAGATGAGGCAAATAGTTCTTTTTTCCCAATGCCCAATGCCCCATGCCCAATGCCCTATTTATTCTACGGAGTCATGCAGAAATTGGCTGTCCAATTGTATGCACTTTAATTAAACTAGTTGTGCCTGATTTACCAACAGGGACACCGGATGTAATCACAACTTTATCGCCGTTATTTGCCAAACCCATGTCTACAACGCTTTTCACCACATTCGTAAACATTTCTTCGGCGTTGTGGACTGGGGGAATGAAGCAAGGAACTACACCCCAGGAAAGTGCAAGTTGACGGTAAGTGGTTTCTTCTGGTGTGAGAGCGATTATTGGCGTTGTCGGACGGTATTTAGAGACTAATTGTGCGGTACTTCCCGAAGAAGTGTTACAGAGAATTGCTTTTGCCCCTGTTTCATAAGCGACGCGACAAACGGCTTCGGCAACAGATTCAGTTACGCTGAGACTACCACCAGCGTGAGTCCAAGAATGTCTAACACCTTCTTGTAGAGATTGTTCTGTTCGCACGGCGATATTGTGCATCATCTCAACTGCGGCGATCGCATATTGCCCCACAGCAGTTTCCCCCGAAAGCATCACAGCATCCGTACCATCCAGGATAGAGTTAGCAACATCGGTTGCTTCGGCGCGGGTAGGATCGGGAGCGCTAATCATCGACTCTAACATTTGCGTGGCAGTAATTACAGGCTTCCCAGCTTGATTGCAGCGACGTGTAATATCTTTTTGAATTAGGGGGACTTCATAAATTGGTATTTCTACCCCTAAATCGCCACGAGCGATCATAATGGCGTCGGCAATCTCTATAATGCGATCTAAATCTTCTACTGCTTCTCGTCTTTCGATTTTAGCGATGAGGCGAATCTTAGCACCAGCGGCTTCAATCATTCGTTGCGCGGGTTCTAAATCTTGTGGCGATCGCACGAAAGAAACCGCTACCCAGTCTACACCCAATTGAATGCCAAAGCGCAAATCGAGCAAGTCTTTTTCAGTAATCGAACTGACGGGTAAAGGAGTTTCTGGTAAGTTTACACCTTTGTTGGAGGAAATCACTCCACCAATTTTCACCATAGCTCGAATTTGATCGGCATTGCGATCGCTCACAATCAACTTCACCCGACCATCATTAATTAAAATCGGTTCACCAGGTCGCACCATTGCAAATAAAGTCGGCAATGGTAGCGGCAATTCGTCGATACTGCTACCTTTCTCTTGCATCACAAAAGTGACTTCCTGTCCAGCTTCTACAGTTAGTCCTTCTGGTGGCAAAATTCCCAAACGAATCTTTGGACCACACAAATCTTGCATGATAGCGATCGGTTTTTGCGTATCTGTGCTAATCCTCCTTAAATGATGAAACGTTTGCGCGTGAAATTCATGCGCCCCGTGGGAGAAATTCAACCGCGCTACATTCATTCCCGCATCTACCAACGCTTGCAGCCGTTCAGGTGCAGATGTAGCCGGTCCTACAGTACAAATAATCTTGGTTCGACGCATAAAGTTTAGGGGTTCGGATTCAGGAAAGCAAATATTCAGAACACAAGTAAAAAAAACAACTGTAATGCACCCTGGTTTGCTACGTGTACGGACTACGCTACCCCTCAGAAATACGATGTTAAGAGTCAACAGTCCAAAGTCAACAGTTAACAGTCCAAAGTCAAGAGTCAAAAGTTATTTTGACCATTGACCATTGACCATTGACCATTGACCATTGACCATTGACCATTTAACACGTTATAACAGACCTTCTTTTTGTGCCATCGATAACATCAAGTCAACGACACGATTAGAGTAGCCCCACTCGTTGTCATACCAGGCAACAACCTTAAAAAAGTTGGAATTTAGCTCCATACCAGCGCCGGCATCAAAGATACTAGAACGGCGATCGCCTTGAAAGTCTGTGGAAACTACTTCATCTTCTGTGTAACCCAAAATACCAAGCATTTCGCCTTCGGAAGCTGCCTTCATTGCGGCGCAAATTTCTTTGTAGCTGGTTGCTTTATCCGTCTTAAAGGTCAAATCAACTACAGATACATCCGGTGTCGGCACTCGCAAAGCCATACCAGTTAACTTACCCTTCAACTCTGGTAAAACCAAAGCTACAGCTTTCGCAGCTCCTGTAGAAGAGGGTATGATATTTTGTGCTGCACCGCGACCACCCCGCCAATCTTTCTTACTCGGACCGTCTACTGTGGGTTGGGTAGCTGTCATCGCGTGAACGGTGGTCATTAACCCTTCAGTTAAACCGAAGTTATCGTTAATTACTTTGGCGATGGGAGCCAAACAGTTTGTAGTGCAACTGGCATTAGAAACGATAGCATCTTTTGTTGGGTCAAATATGTCATGATTGACACCAACTAACAAAGTGCGAATTTTATCTGGCTCTTTTGTGGGAGCGGAAATGATAACCCGCTTTGCACCAGCTTTTAAGTGGTTTGATGCTCCTTCAAAATCGGTGAAAAGCCCCGTAGATTCCACCACATAATCTGCACTCAATTTACCCCAAGGCAATTCTGCCGGATTCCGCATCGACACGCAAGGAATGAAGTGTCCATCGACCACGATACCATCGTCTTTTGCCTCAATCTTGCCCTGATAAGTTCCGTGGGTGGAGTCGTATTTTAATAAATAAGCCAAGTTATTTGGTGGTACTAAGTCGTTAATCCCCACAAACTCGATATTGGGATTATTCATACCAGCGCGAAACAGTAACCGTCCGATGCGACCAAATCCATTGATGCCGACTTTCAGTTTAGCCAAGATTAACCTCCTATGATGTGAAGTTGTTAAAAGCAATTACTTTTTACTCTTCACCTTCCGATCCTGACAGTCTGGACGGGTTATGGCATATTTACTTGGCAAATTTTAAGGTTTTGGGAATCAGGCAAAGAAACGACGAATGAGAAAGAGGGGGAAAGGGGAAAGGGGAAATGGGAAAAAGAACCC
>CASBQA010000245.1 GCA_949127635.1 Nostocales cyanobacterium PMM_0069
CCCCTGCCTCCCCCCACCCATTCCACGCTTTATTTTGAAGCACACGTTTAATAACACTACATGTTTGGTCTAATCGGACATCTCACTAGTTTGGAACACGCGCAAGCGGTAGCTAAAGAATTGGGCTACCCAGAATATGCCGATCAAGGTTTAGATTTTTGGTGCAGCGCCCCGCCGCAAATTGTTGATACTATCACTGTTACCAGTATTACTGGGCAAAAAATTGAAGGACGCTATGTAGAATCTTGCTTTTTGCCGGAGATGCTAGCGACTCGACGCATCAAGGCAGCAACACGCAAAATTCTCAATGCTATGTGTCATGCCCAAAAAAATGGCATAAATATCACGGCTTTGGGTGGGTTTTCCTCAATTATTTTTGAAACTTTTAACTTGGAGCAATTTCGGCAAGTCCGCAATATTAAACTAGAGTTTGAACGCTTCACTACCGGGAATACTCACACTGCTTATATTATTTGTCGGCAGGTAGAGCAAGCCTCAAAGCAATTGGGAATTGAACTACGGGACGCGACTGTTGCTGTGTGCGGTGCTACTGGAGATATTGGTAGTGCTATCTGCCGCTGGCTAGATGCGAGAAGTGATGTTAAAGAACTATTGCTGATAGCGCGTAACTCCGAACGCCTGAAAAATTTGCAAGATGAACTAGGGCGGGGTAAAATCATGTCTTTGGATGAAGCACTGCCACAAGCTGATATTGTGGTTTGGGTTGCGAGTATGCCCAAAGGCATGGAAATTGACCCCACTGTATTGAAGCAACCTTGTCTGCTGATTGATGGAGGCTATCCGAAAAACCTCGCCATGAAAATTCAGCATCCAGGCGTGCATGTATTAAATGGTGGCATTGTCGAACATTCTCTAGATATTGACTGGAAAATTATGAGCATAGTCAATATGGATATTCCCGCAAGGCAGTTATTTGCTTGCTTCGCCGAATCAATGCTGCTCGAATTTGAGAAGTTATATACGAACTTTTCTTGGGGGCGAAATCAGATTACGGTAGAAAAAATGGAGCAGATTGGTCAAGTGTCAATCAAACACGGATTTAGACCACTGCTGGTTTAGTAAGCTTGTTAGTTGTTCGTTGTTATTGGTTAGTAGAACAACTAACAACTAACCACTATCCACTATCCACTATCCACTAACCACTTTCTATTTCCTAAGTTATGGCTACTACTGAGCGTAAACCGCTGTTGTTGGATTTTGAAAAGCCTCTGGCAGAACTTGCTAACCGAATTGAGCAGATTCGTCTACTTGCTGAAGAAAATGGCGTTGATGTTAAGAGTGAAATTCGGAAATTAGAAGCTCGTTCTATGGAACTGCGTGAGGAAATTTTTACTAGTTTATCACCGTCTCAGCGGCTGCAAGTGGCTCGTCATCCCCGCCGCCCTAGTACTCTTGATTACATTCAGGCAATCAGCGATGAATGGATGGAGTTACATGGCGATCGCTGTGGTTCTGACGATCCGGCTTTGGTTGGTGGTGTGGGTCGTTTGAGTGGAATGCCGATTGTCATGTTGGGTCATCAAAAAGGACGCGACACTAAAGATAATATTGCCCGGAACTTTGGGATGGCTACCCCTGGCGGTTATCGCAAAGCGATGCGCTTGATGGAACATGCTAACAGGTTTGGGATGCCAATTTTATGCTTTATTGATACCCCAGGTGCTTTGCCGACGGTAATCGCCGAACGACAAGGTGCAGGTGAAGCGATCGCCTACAATTTGCGAGAAATGTTCTGTCTAGATGTGCCAATTATCTGCACAGTCATCGGTGAAGGTGGTTCCGGTGGTGCCTTGGGTATTGGGATAGGCGATCGCCTAATGATGTTTGAACATTCTGTCTATACCGTAATTACTCCCGAAGCCTGCGCCGCCATTTTATGGAAAGATGCCAGCAAAGCTCCTCAAGCTGCCGCTGTCTTAAAAATGACTTCACATGACCTCAAGGGATTGGGAATTATCGACCAAATATTAACTGAACCCATCGGTGGCGCTCATTCTGACCCGATAAAAGCCGTTAATACTCTCAAACAAGCTCTGCTGGACAATTTGGAAGAACTTTACCGTTTAACTCCTGCCGAACGCCGTCAATTGCGTTATGAAAAATTCCGCAAAATTGGTGTTTTCACGGAAGTTCCCCATTCTTAAGACTATGGGGTAATTTATTCGTTTTCCCACAATGCTATAATTGCCTGTGGTATGTAAAGATTTTTAACAATCTTCAACAGCCATAGGTATTCGCATTTTAGGTGTTTTAAGTCCCGCTAATCAATTTTCACTCCGGACAAAGAATTTCGGTAGCGAAAGCTGTATAGTATTCCTTTGGAAAACTTAAAAGTGAGAATATACATACCTTGGCAAGGCATTATAGCAGTTTAGAAGGAAAATTTCTCATATTTTTCAAAATTCTTTAATCTATGTCAAAGTAAAAGTTTTGAGTAATTAGGTGGTGGTGCAGTTTGCAAACCACGAAAAAATTGGAGATAGCGATGAGTGTTACCCAGAAACGACGCGCTCTGATTACTGGAGCAAGCAGTGGAATTGGCAAAGCAACAGCATTGGCATTTGCGAAAGCGGGAATAGATGTCGCTTTGGTGAGCCGTTCTGTTGAAAAATTGGAGGCAGTAGCAGTAGCAGCTAGGCACGCAGACGTGACAGCGAAAGCTTATACTGTTGATCTAGCAAGTGTTGCCCAAGTACAAGAGTCAATGAGTGCGATCGCGCGTGACTTTGGTGACATAGATATTCTAGTCAACAATGCTGGTATGGCATACACAGCGACCTTGAGCGAAACTTCTTTAGCTGACTGGCAGCAGGTAATCGACTTAAATCTTACCAGCGTGTTTCAGTGTATCCTGGGGATTTTACCTTCAATGCGCGATCGCGGACACGGCACAATCATCAATGTCGCTTCTATTGCCGGTAAACAAGCCTTTGCCAGTTGGGGAGCATACAGCGTTAGCAAAGCTGGTTTGATATCCCTTTCTCAAGCTTTGGCACAAGAAGAACGTGCCCACGGCATTCGCGTCACTGCTATTTGTCCAGGTGCTGTCAACACCGAACTCTGGGATACAGAAACTGTCCGCGTCAAACTTGACCGCACAAATATGTTAACTCCAGAAATCGTGGCTCAATCGATTCTTCACACCGCATTGTTACCACAACAAGCTGTTATTGACGAATTGATTCTTATGCCCAGTAAAGGCGTTTTGTAAGTGCATCTATTGAGTTATAAATTAGGAGTTAAGAGGTGTGAAGTTAAGAATTATGAGTTAGGAATTAACTCATAACCCATAACTTATAATTAATAATTCAACACTGTTCAGTTAAGTTCAAAATCCTTGTTAGAGACTTCATTTGATCGCATCTCTACAGGTCTAAAATCAGTACCAAAAATCCTTAACTGAACCGGATTTACTGATAACTCAAAAGTAATTCAAACTCTAACAAAGACTTACCCTATGACTACTGCTCGTTCCAACGGTTCCAATACTTCTCAATCTCCTCTAATTCCCGACTTGTCAGAAGCCATCAATCCCAGACCCGATCGCAATACCCGCTACGGACGAAAACCTGATTTGCATGAACCCTCAGAGGAACACATGGAGCAAATGAAGGATGCCGTGCGCTCTATTATAGTGGGTGTCGGAGAAGATCCTGAACGTGAGGGTCTTTTGAAAACACCCAAGCGTGTAGCAGAAGCAATGCGATTTCTTACCAGCGGTTACAACCAATCTCTAGAAGACCTCGTGAATGATGCCATCTTTGATGAAGGGCATAATGAGATGGTGTTAGTCCGGGATATTAATTTCTTCAGCTTGTGCGAACACCACATGCTACCGTTTATGGGTAGAGCGCATGTTGCTTATATCCCCAACCAAAAAGTGGTAGGACTGAGTAAGCTTGCCCGGATTGTAGAAATGTATTCCCGACGCTTGCAAGTACAAGAAAGACTAACTCGTCAAATTGCCGAAGCCGTTCAAACTATTTTAGAACCTAAAGGCGTTGCCGTTGTCATGGAAGCTAGCCATATGTGCATGGTGATGAGGGGTGTGCAAAAACCCGGTTCTTGGACAGTCACCAGCGCGATGGTCGGTGTCTTCCAAGATGAGCAAAAACCCCGCGAAGAATTCTTTAATTTAATTCGCCATCAACCAGCGTTCTTTTAAGGTTATTTGATGGTGGATAGTTGATGGTGGTTAGTTGATTTATTATCCACTAACCACTAACCTTTACTCGTCAAGAATCAATTGCTTTAATTACTTTGTCAGTATACAGGTTGCCGTTTGCTAACTTGATAATTAGCTGATTTTTGTTTAAGTCAAGGGTGTAAGTATACTCACCATTTTGGGCAATATATAGATTTTTTGCCTTATTATAAGATACGGGAATAACTAGGCGATCGCCTGTTTTCTTAGTTCTGCCAACGTAGAAGCTACCTTTATTTGTGTAGCAGATACCTACGTAATAATTTGTAGTTTCAACAGAGAAATCTTCTGATATATCATTGACACAATCATTTCGAGCAGCTATTTGCACTGCTTGAGGTCTAGTTGAAGCTGAAACTATTGTTGGAAAAGAAAGCAACGGTATCAAGCACAGCAATGCACCTGCGCTAAACAAACCTAGCTTTAACATATAATATTGGTGATTATAATTAGATTTCATACAAGTTATTTTTACTTTCCTATAAGGCATTGATAGCAGGTGATTAAATCACCTTCTAATTCTAGACTTCCCAAAAAGTAAGGACTGTTCCAGAAATAGGGAAAAATTTTTGTAGTCAGCGCTATTAGGGCTGAAGAAGGCAGTGAACTGCCTACTACGAAATAGAGCAGATTTCATCACTCCTTATACCATTTCTGTGTCAAGCTGCGTCTAATTAGCCCACGTAGGTGGGCTTTGTACGTGTAGCCGCGAGTTTACTCGTCGGGTTATTAAGCGCAACCTCACCGAAGAGGCGGAGGGGCAGGGAGCAGGGAGCAGGGGGAGCAATCTCTGTCCCGAAACCGTGGAGCGGAGCGGAACATGGGTATGAAGCCCCGCCCTTCTAGGGCGCTCTAAAAGAGTGCGGAGTACAAGCTCCGCCCCAGTTTTCCCCCTTGCTC
>CASBQA010000246.1 GCA_949127635.1 Nostocales cyanobacterium PMM_0069
GCATTGGGCATGGGGCATTGGGCATTGGGGACTTCCCCAATCCCTATTGCCACAGATAATTCGTTATGGTAATATAGAAAACTGATGCGGATATGGCGAAATTGGCAGACGCGCTAGATTTAGGTTCTAGTTCCGAAAGGAGTGAAGGTTCAAGTCCTTTTATCCGCACTATTAAAAATTTGTAGTTTATTAGACATCTCCAGGAAAGACGTAGAGACGTAGCAATGCTACGTCTCTACAATGGTTTTGGGCAACAACTTGAGAAGGTCTCTACGAGGGTAGGTAGGGCTTGCTGAATAAACTTAGAACCTATTCCAAATAAGGGTTTCAATCCTTTTTATTTTAAACAGGTGCAAGCTCATGACGTTTAAAGGCTCAAAATCCCTGCATTTCGGTAGAAAATTGTGGGGTGAATTTGAAAACCAACCTCCGAAACTACGATTTTATATACTGTGTGGCATCTAGATTCGCTTTGTAGAGTTTTTCAGTAAGCCCTAGGTAGATTTTTAGTCATGTATTAAATTATACTGTATATCAAATATAGCGGGTTGCACTTGGGTGCAATACAGAACCTCACCCCGTCCGTTCCGGACACCCCTCTCCTTGTTAAGGAGAGGGGAAGGGGTGAGGTTTTTATGTACCTCACGTCAACCGAGAACCGCTATATAATTACGAGCGATCGCATTTTAAATCTGAAAAAACAATAAAAACATCTATCAAGAATTCCTTCATTATTGTTAACAATAAGTAAAGTTACTTTTTATTAAGTTTAGTTTATATTTTTTTGAAGACAAAAAAATGTTTAAGTATTAATACTGCAAGTTACCAGTTGGAACTTGTGCTTGAAGACATTATTGCGGTTACGCCCATAGGTCATTTACTTATAGGTGACTGCTTTTATTTAGTCTTTACATTTTTTCTGATTATTCTCAAAGAATGTTTGTTAATCTCAGGTAAGTAAATTAACACTCTTAGTAAGATTTAGTAGATAGAAAAGCCTCCTACCATTCAGCTTTGCCACAAACCTGTGCTTGCGATGTTTGTCTTTTAAGCTACAACAGTTATGATATCTAATATTTGATTAAAATTGTCAAACCTCTGTACAATTTTAGATTAAATGTATCGAAGTTATCCCTAGTAAAAGTAAAATGAGCACAACTCCTATAGGTAGCTACAAGTTTTCCCAGAAACTACACCCGCTATCTCTGTTAGCACAACTAACCAGTCGGCGTGCTACAGGGTGCTTACGGATATTTACCGGGACTGTTTCTTGGTCAATCTATCTAGAGGACGGTAAACTTACTTACGCCTCTTATTCAGATAAGTTATTTGATCGGCTAGATAACCACTTACAACAGTTGAGTCAGCAAATTCCCGCTCTCAACAGTGCGACAGCTATGCAGATGCGGCTGATGTTTGAACCGAAGGGAGAAAATCAGCCAATATCAGATGCAGATTACCAAGCTATTTGCTGGTTAGCTAATCAAGCTCATATCACTTCTTCGCAAGCAGGAACGCTGATAGAGAACTTGGCTAAAGAAGTACTGGAGTTATTTCTGACCTTAAAAGAAGGAAGCTATGAGTTTAGTGCTGAGAATAGCTTAAATCAATTGCCAAAATTCTGTAGCTTGGATTTGCGGTTGTTAGTCGAACACTGTCAAAAGCAATTGAGAAGTCAGCAAAATAGCCAGTTACCACTTCCAGCACCAGGAAAAACGCAAGTGGAAAAAGCAACCAGACTGCCGCAATCTCAAATGCAGCTTGGGCAACCATTGCCTCATCAAAGCAATTTTGATAGTCAAGATAGTAACAATCATAAAATGCAAGGGCAAACTGCTAGCAAACAACTGTATAGAGTTGCCTGCATTGATGATAGCCAAACAGTCTTAAATTCCATCAATAACTTTTTGGACGAGAACACGTTTTCAGTTGTTCTGATTAACGATCCGGTGAAAGCATTGATGCAAATTCTTCGCAGCAAGCCCAATTTGATATTATTAGACGTGGAAATGCCGAATTTAGACGGTTATGAGTTATGTTCTTTGTTGCGGAGGCATTCAGCATTCAAAAATACACCTATCATTATGGTGACGGGCAGAACAGGATTTATAGATAGAGCCAAGGCAAAGATGGTTAGGGCATCAGGCTATTTAACTAAGCCTTTTACTCAACCAGAATTGCTGAAAATGGTGTTTAAACATATTGGTTAGCTGATAATTGAATAAGGAGTAAAAATTAGAAAAAGTAACTGTAATAGTCCCAAATTACTTTTTTAGGAGATTTAGTAGTGAGTCTAACTTTGATTGGCACAATTCTGATTGTTGAAGATTCCCCCAGTGAATTGGAATTAATGAGCCATTATCTGAACGAGAGTGGTTACAACGTGATAAAAGCAAGTGGTGCAAAAGAAGCTTTAGAAAAAGCTATGTCAGAAGAACCAGATGTAATTGTTACCGATGTAGTAATGCCGGGAATGAGCGGGTTTGAATTGTGCCGTTCTCTCAAAAGAAATCCCGTTACTCAAAAAGTACCGATAGTGATTTGCAGTTCTAAAAATCAGGAAATTGATCGATTGTGGGCAATGAGACAAGGTGCTGATGCCTATGTAACTAAACCGTATACTCGCGAACAACTTTTGCGGGCGATTAAATCAGTAGCGATTTGAATCAATGAATAGTTCAAAGACTATATTCTCTAGCAAAGAAGCTCAAAATAACTTAGGAGATGGCTATCTTAGGTTTCAATTAAATCGCCAGACGGCTGCTGTATTATCAATGAAACACACGCAAGAAGCGATTGTTGTTTCTGTTGAGTCTGTAGCTGCAATGCCCAGTATGCCAGCTTGCGTATTGGGATTGATGAATTGGCGCAGTCGGATAGTCTGGGCAGTTGATTTGTCAAAAATGCTGAATCTAGAAAGCCTAGATTATAGACTGCGGCAATACAATGTAATAATTATTCGAGTGGAAACAGTGCTTTTAGGTTTAGTGGTGCAAGAAATCACAGGTACTACCAAATTTACGCCAGATGAAATCCACTCTCCTGTAGGACAAGTAGCATCTAGCTTAGTTCCCTATTTACGTGGATGCTTTGTGCAACACAAAGAAATCTTGCTGGTATTAGATGCACAGGCAATAGTCCAGTCTTCGGTTCTTCGTAATGATTAGGGTGTACTACTAAAAGAACGGATTTTTGGTGTTTAGATAAACCTATTCAAGCAAATTACTTTATGTTTAATAAAACTGATTCGGCTCAGAGTAGTGATGCTGAAAAAAGCCCATCGTTTATTTCGTCTGAAGTTTCATCGGAAAAAATTACGGATAGTAACATATCACGATTGAAAGGCGATCGCTCATCGCAAAGAAATGCCAATTCTCCCTTGAGTCTTGCTAATCGTGCTTTCAAACGCCTCAATTTGCGATCTAAAGCTACAGTTTTGGCGATCGCGATCAGCACTGTGCCAGTATTAGGTATTGGTGGTTTAGCTTATTACATTGCCAGCCAATCGATTAGTAACAAAATTTCCGCTCTGCAACAAGCCGAAGCTGATGGCTTGGCAGACAAAGTAAACCGTTTCATGATTGAACGGTATAGCGATATTCAAGTGCTAGCTAATTTGCCGATTTTGACAAATTCTAGCGTCAAGGGAGTTACAACTCAACAAGATAAACAGGCATTCTTAAACAAGATTGTCGAGAGTTATAAAGTCTATGACAGCATTGCTGTGTTTGACTTAAATGGTGCGCCAATTTTACAATCCCAAGGAGAACCACTCACCAACCACAGCGATCGCAATTACTTTCAATTGGTATTAAAAAGCGATCGCCCATTAATTACCCAGCCAGAAGTATCTAAGAGTACAAAAATAAATAGTGTTTTTACTGTTGCACCTGTTAAAGATGCCGTCAGCGGGCAAACCATCGCCATAGTTAGAGCGCGGATGCCGGTAAAAAATTTAGAAGAGGTAATTAAAAATTACTCTCTTGCGGGGCAAGAATATCATTTAATTGATGCCTCTGGGAAATTTTTTATGTCTTCGCAAACCAAGCAAGTAGGTAGAGAAGCAAGAATAAATTTTCCCGGCTTGGCGAAACTACAAGCCGCAAAAAAAGAAGCCACATTCAAAACAGTTAACCAAATTAACAATAAAGAACAGCTAGTTAGCTATGCTGCCGAAAACCTCAACGGTTTGCCAGATTTAAAATGGCAAGTAATTTTGGCTACAGATACAGCAACGGCATTTGCACCCCAAAGAGACTTACTTCTGACTATGTTAGGTGGGACAGTCTTAACAACATTCTTGGCATCTGTGTTTGCAATTTGGTTAGCTAAACGTGCCATACAACCAATTTTGAATGCGAGTCAGACAGTAGCAAAGCTGGGACAAGGTGAACTCAATACGCGCTTAGAGATAGACTCAAAAGACGAACTCGGCGAATTGGGTGAAAATATTAATTTGATGGCAGAACAATTACAGTTGTTGTTAAAAGAACAAGAACTGGATGCAGAACGAGCAAAAATAATTACAGAAATTACTTTGCGGATTCGCCGAAACCTCAAAACCGAAGATATTTTTAAAACAGCGGTGAGAGAAGTTCGCTCGTGCTTGAAAAGCGATCGCGTAGTTATCTATAACTTAGATGGTAGCACTTGGGAGGGAATAATCGTTGCTGAATCGGTTGGGACGGGTTATCCGAAAATGATGGGAGTGCAAATCGACGATCCATGTTTTCGCGATCGCCATGTAGAAACTTATAAAGATGGAAGAGTCCGAGCGATCGCCAACATTTATCAAGAGCCAAGCTTGCAAAATGCAAAGTGTTACATTAAAATGTTGGAAAAATTTTCCGTCAAGGCAAGTTTAGTCGCACCGATGATTACAGACGGGCAATTGATGGGTTTAATGATTACTCATCAATGCGATAGCCCCCGTTTTTGGCAACAAGCAGAAATTGATTTGTTTAAGCAGATAGCCAGTCAAGTTGGCTATGCCCTAGAACAAGCAAAACTTTTAGAGGAATTAGAACAAGGTAGATACAAGGCAGAACAAGGTTCTGAGGATGAACGCCATCAAAAAGAAGCTTTGCAAATGCAACTTCTAGAACTACTAGGGGAAGTAGAAGGTGCAGCCAGCGGAGATTTGACAGTGCGAGCTGATGTCACCACCGGAGAAATTGGCACCGTCGCCGACTTTTTCAACTCCATCGTTGAAAATTTGCGATTGATTGTTACTCAAGTTAAACAAGCGGCTTATCAAGTAAATTATGCGGTCGGTTCTAACCAAGAAGCAATGCGCGAACTAGCAGAAGATGCTATAATGCAAGCCTCAGAAATCAATCGCACCTTAGATGCTGTTGATCAAATGACCTATTCCATACAATATGTAGCCGAAAACGCCCAAGAAGCTGCGAAGGTTGCTCAAAACGCTTCGCACACCGCCAAAAAGAGCGGTAAAGCAATGGATCTGACAGTGCAAAATATCCTAAATTTGCGCGAAACAGTAGGCGAAACAGCGAAAAAAGTCAAGCGTTTGGGAGAATCTACCCAACAAATTTCCCGCGTGGTATCTTTAATTAATCAAATCGCTATGCAAACCAACTTACTCGCCATCAACGCCGGCATAGAAGCAGCGCGTGCGGGAGAAGAAGGTCAAGGTTTTGCTGTAGTTGCCGAAGAAGTAGGTGAATTAGCAGCCCGAAGTGCCGCTGCAACAAAAGAAATTGAACAAATTGTCGAGAACATTCAAAGAGAAACTAGCGAAGTTGTGCAAGCGATGGAAGTGGGAACTGCCCAAGTTGTAGAAGGAACTCGAATTGTTGAAGATGCTAAATACAGCTTGAGTCAAATTTTGGATGTTTCGCGCCAAATTGATTCTTTGGTGCAGTCGATTTCCACCGCTACCACATCCCAGGTAGAAACCTCACAAGCTGTCAGCCAGTTGATGAGAGGAATTGCTTTAGTTTCAGAGCGCACCAGCTATTCTTCGCGGCAAGTTTCAGAATCTTTGCAACAAACTGCGGTGATTTCCCAAGAATTACAGGAAACTGTTGAAACTTTCAAGGTGGATTAGTCATTAGCGATCGGACTTTTGAATGCGTGACTATTTACTGTTGACTATGGACAAAAACTATGTCAAAGGATAAAGAACTTGAAATCCAGATGCAGTTTCTGGAGGAAGCAACAGATTATCTCAATACCTTAGAAGAGGTATTGCTGGAAATCAACGCAACCAACCGCATCGAATTAGATAAAATTAATGCCGCACTTAGAGCGGCTCATTCTATCAAAGGTGGCGCGGGGATGATGGGGTTTCGCGCCCTAAGTGATTTGGCTCACCGTTTAGAAGACTCTTTTAAAGTCTTAAGGACGCGAAAAAACTCTTTAGAAATTGACACGCAATTACAAAGTTTGTTGCTATCTGGTGTAGATTGGCTGCGTCAGATAGTCGAATTGCTATCAGAAGGTAATGTGGTTGAAGATGATTGGTTAGCAACTTTTTGTTATCCAGTTTTTGATGAACTGCACGATCGCCTGGGAGATCCAACCCCAGAAGACGCCTCAACCATACTTTCCGCAGACGAAGGGCAAGATATCATACCTCTGCTTTTTGAGACAGAAGTAGAAGGATGTTTACAACGTCTAGAATCTGTGTTGGCAGATAGTCAACAACCTTGCTTGCGAGAAGAAGTTGCCATAATGGCAGCTGAATTGGGCGGTTTGGGAGAAATGTTGCAATTACCAGCTTTTAGCCAGCTTTGTGAGTCCATCGCGCATCACGTTGCAGCTACCGTTACGGATAGCGAAGTTGAACAAATTGCTCAGTTAGCATTGCAAGCATGGCGGCGATCGCAAGCTTTGGTGCTGACAAATCAACGAGATAGTTTACCTACAACTATCGAAGTTGAGACCATCTCACTTCCAAGTTATGCTCAAATGGATCTCATATCCACAGAAGAGGCGATCGCTGAGTTTCTCGCCAGCGATGGGGTAGAATCTCAAGAAGAGGCGATCGCTGAGTTTCTCGCCAGTAGTGCGGTAGAATCTCATGAGTTAGAATCTGAAATACTAGTAACCAATGTCTTAGAAACAGAAGACACCGAAGAAACTTGGCTAAATCCAGAAATAATTGCCGCAAGTTTTGAATCAATGGAAGCAGAAATTGTCGAGGAAAGTGCTACTCTTGACGAGCCAACAAGCCTAGTAGTTTCTAGAGAATTTTCCCCCACCGATTACAAATTTGTTGAACGCAAACCAGAGCAAATTACAGTTGGCAAAGACCGCGAAGTTCATGAAAATACAGTTAGAGTTCCCAGCAAACAACTTGAGCAAATTAACGATTTATTTGGGGAACTAATTATCCAGCGTAATGGACTGAACTTGCAAATGGAAAGATTACGCAAACTTGTACGTAATCTTGGACAGCGAGTGCAAATTCTAGATCGAGAAAATCAGGAACTACGCACGGCATACGACAAAATTACTACTCATGGTGCAGTTCCATCTCATTCACCATCGTTAACATATCCAAGTAATGGTAATTCAGACAACTCTGAATTTGACGATAGCGACTATTCACCCCAGCTAGAAAGGGGATTTGATGCCTTAGAAATGGATCGCTATAACGAATTAAGCCTCTTATCCCAAGAGGTAATGGAAACCATTGTTCAAGTACAAGAAGTCACAACTGATATTCAACTGAGTGTTGACGATACAGATCAATTTGCCAGAAAGCTAAACAAAACATCAAAGCATCTACAAACAAAGCTTACACAAATACGGATGCGTCCGTTATCAGATTTAATTGATCGCTTTCCTAGAGCTTTGCGCGACATGAATGTAGAATATGGCAAAAATGTCCAGCTGAAAATAGAAGGTGGCAACACTCTCATTGAACGCAGCATTTTAGAAGCATTAAACGACCCTTTAATGCATCTATTAAGAAATGCTTTCGATCACGGCATCGAAGATGCAGCTACCCGTCGCGCTGCTGGTAAACCAGAACAAGCATTGATTGAAATTAAAGCCACTCACCGCAGTAATCGTACCATCATTACTATGCGTGATGATGGACGTGGCATGGAATTGGATAAAATTCGCGATCGCGCAGCATCTATGGGTTTAGATGCAACTCTTCTGGCACAAGCAAGTGACGAAGAACTGTTATCGCTCATTTTTGAACCGGGATTTAGCACCTCCGACCAAGTTACAACATTATCTGGTCGCGGTGTCGGTATGGATGTGGTTCGCAACAACCTCAAACAAATCCGGGGAGATGTGAAAGTTGATACATCTCCCGGAGTTGGAACCACTATCACCATGTCAGTGCCGTTTACACTTTCTGTAGCACGAGTACTGCTGGTAGAAAGTAATCGAATGCTATTGGCATTTCCCACAGATGTGGTTTTGGAAATATTCTTACTCCAAAACGAGCAAGTTTTCCCAATGGCTGGTAGCGAAGTTGTCAACTGGCAAGGAAATATGTTGCCTTTGATTCGACTAGGACAGCACTTAGAATTTAATTGCCCCCGTTATAATAGTCCAGATTTAGAAACTGCCCCAGCGATTAATGCTGCCAATGTGTTAATCATCAAAGGTAACAACCAGCCAGCAGCAGTGCAAATAGACCGTTGTTGGGGTGAACAAGAAGTTGCCATCCGCCAAGTTGAGGGAAATATACCTTTGCCTAATGGTTTTAGCAACTGTACAATTCTTGGTGATGGTCGAGTAGTGGTTTTAGTTAACGCAAATGAATTATTGTATTGGATTGCCACTAATCAGCACACACCTAAAACCAATAAATTGCCATCAACAAAATTAAAAACTGCCTTCCTCGTACCTAATGATGATAAACCAATTTTGCCGCTGCCTCATAACCAGAAAGGCACTATTTTGATCGTAGATGACTCAATAAATGTCCGGCGCTTTTTGGCTTTGACTCTTGAGAAAGGAGGGTATCAAGTAGAACAAGCGAAAGATGGTCAAGATGCTTTGGAAAAACTTAATAGTGGCTTGCAAGTTCAAGCGGTGATTTGTGATATCGAAATGCCGCGCATTGATGGTTACGGCTTTTTAGGTCGTGTTAAATCAAACAATGATATGAAAGATATCCCGATTGCCATGTTAACATCTCGCAGTAGTGATAAACATCGACAACTGGCATTACAATTGGGTGCTAGAGCCTACTTTTCTAAACCTTACAATGAGCAAGAATTGTTGCGAACTTTAGAACAAATCATCTTTCGGATGGCAGAAGTGGCGTCATCTAATTAAACTTGAGAATGGGAAATGCCCAATTCCCAATTACCATTTTTGTTAATATTATGTCCGTCTAATTGACATTAATAAAAAAATCCGAAATCCTTGTAGAGACGTAGCATTGCTACGTCTCTACATCATATGTAATCTACGGGACATCATATATACTATTTTGCCGATTTATGATAAAACCCGGATAAATTCCAGTGGCAATCCGTCTGTATCGGCAATAAAAGCAACTTCGTAGATACGCGAGCCTATTTGCTGCTGTGTTGGTTCTAAAAGCACTACCAACGATTGTGATTGTTCACCTTGAGATTGTGAGGCGATCGCCAAACGTTCTTTTAGATTTGTTAACCAACTAGGTAAATCTGTAGCTATCTGTGTTAAATCAAATGAGAGATGATAATACCCCACATAATGCTCATCTGCGAATGCATCCGGGGCTGGCTTCGGTTCGGGAATTTGGATCAGCTCTATTCTGCCCCCTAATCCTTCCATCCAGCAAGCCAAAGTATAGCCTGTAGTGAAGCGTTCACAAATTGTAAACCCCAACTGCTCGTAAAAGGCGATCGCACGATGAATATTCGCGGTACGAATAGAAGCGTGGTGCATAATTTTGTCAAAAGTCCCTAGTCAAAAGTCATTTATCGAGCGCTAATGACTAACGCTCTTTTATTACTCTCGCCAGATTAAATTTGAAACCCTATTTTCAGATTAGTCCGCGTAGGCGGACTTTGCTTGTGTAGCCGCGACTTCCAGTCGTCGGGGTTTCTCATAACCATTACTCAAACAACCGAAAATAAGGATACCGCACAGGCACACCAGGCTCTTTTTCCAAATCAAAATTTATCACTTCCCAGCAGCCATCTTCTGGAGAATCCGGGCTAAACTCTACCGGTAAGCCGTAAAGCCGCGAAGATGTTGTCTCGCTTTGACCAGAACGCCAAGGTGTACTGCGTTCCAAGTAGCCACTCATCAATTCTTGATACCGTTTGGCAATAATTACTTTTGTTGCTCGGTATCCTTGAGTATACAGCTTGTCTAGCGCTTCGTGAATTTCAAAGCGAATGCCATCGGGATGCGTATGTTGCCGATACCATTCATTATTCCACCTCCGCCAATGACGCCCCGACTGAAGATGAATCAATTCACCATCTTTGGGATCTGCTTCAAAAGCGCCATGTCGAGAACATAGATATGTGTCTGTTAGTGTCAGTGCCGGAATTGTTTGACGGCAGTGGGGACACTGGATTTCGGGACCAAATATTGGGTACTGCAAGCCTGGATTCATCATGAAGTGCGTACAAACATACTTTTGTTTTCACCCGCAAAATTGGTTTTAGTTTACACTTCTACTCCCCCTCCTTGGGGTAATTACTTATTGCTGTACAGAAATTGAGTTGCGCTGTCAGTTTTCCACAAAGCGTATCTTCTCAACATCAAGGCTTAACACCGTGATATCCTGTTGAATGCAACCAGCTTTCAAGGTTGGAGTTTTTCCAGTGTTCCTGGGTACCATATTCATATTCTATCGTGTCTACCGCTTCTTACTGGTCTTCTCCTGATATTTCTCAAGCTGCCTTTGTTGCAGCGAATGCTGTGGTTATTGGTTCGGTAAACATAGCCGCTGGAGCGAGCATTTGGTATCAAGCTGTAGTTAGGGGAGATGTGGAAAGCATTGAAATTGGCGAATGCACCAACATTCAGGATGGAGGAATTCTACATGGCGATCCAGGCTTTCCCACAATTTTAGAAGATTATGTAACCGTAGGGCATCGTGCTGTGATACATTCTGCTTACATTGAACGTGGCAGCTTAATTGGAATTGGCGCGATTATTTTGAACAAGGTACGGGTAGGGGCTGGTAGCATTATTGGTGCTGGTGCAGTCGTAACTAAAAATGTACCTCCTTTATCTTTGGTAACTGGTGTTCCGGGGAAAGTGTTGCGACAAGTCACAGAAGCCGAAGCAGCCGAACTCATCGAACATGCTCAACGTTACCAAAAGTTAGCTTTGGTTCATGCTGGGAAAGGAACTGATATCGGTTTTACCGGGACTAGGGACTAGCCTTCAGGCTGAAGCCTGAGGCTACATGAACAGAGCTTACCTACATGGGCTAAAAACCCTATTCTGTAGTCCGCGTAGGCGGACTTTGTTTGTATAGCCGCACCCTTCTAGGGTGTTGGGTTGTATGTGAACACGGTAAATTTGTAAACATTCTTTACAAATAGGTCTGGAAAAATTGCCCACTTCGGCTAACAATAAAAATGAGAACAGTTGACAAAACTTTAATTTCTACTTAACAGAGGGTTTCTAAATATGGACATGCGTGTTGTGATCGTTTTAGCACCAATTGCTATTGCTGCTGCTTGGGCAATATTCAACATCGGTGCTGCTGCTTTAAGACAAGTTCAAGGCTTTTTAGACAAAGAAGCCTAAAGGGAAGCGTGGTTGTTAGTGGTTAGTAGTTATTTGTTACAACTAACCACTAACCACTAACTACTAACTAAGAAGTGAATATCGATTTATTACTACAACCCTTCCAACGCTTCGGCGTTCATCTGGGATTAGACCGGATTCTCAAGCTTTTGGCAAATCTTGGGAACCCTCATCATCAAGTCCCGGTAATTCACGTTGCTGGGACGAATGGTAAAGGTTCTGTTTGTGCTTATCTTTCCTCAATACTTACTGAGGCAGGGTATAGGACAGGACGCTATACTTCACCGCATTTGGTCGATTGGACGGAACGCATTTGTTTGAATGAACAAGCGATCGCCTCCGAAACATTCTGCCAATTATTACTGCAAGTCAAAGCCGCAATCAACCCAAATGAAGAATCACCAACTCAGTTTGAAGTAATTACCGCAGCCGCTTGGTTATATTTTGCACAAATGAAAGTGGATGTGGCGGTAATAGAAGTTGGATTGGGAGGACGTTTAGATGCGACAAACGTTTGCTCACAGCCTTTAGTAACTATTATCACTTCCATTAGCCGCGAACATTGGCAACAACTCGGTTCTACAGTCGCCGAGATTGCGAGAGAAAAAGCTGGAATTCTGAAACCTGGATGTCCGGCAGTTGTGGGAATATTGCCAGCGGATGCAGAAAAAGTCGTGCGATCGCGTACTCTAGAATTACAATGCCCGTATATTGTGCCTCAACCCGCTCATGAAATATCTCCAGGATGGGCAGAATATCAACAAGTAGAAGAGACAAGGGGACAAGGAGACAAGGGGGACAAGGGGGAAAATCTTCTCGTTACTAATTCTTCAAATCCAAAGTTAATTAAATATCAATTGCCCTTAGAAGGACAAATACAGTTAGCTAATTCAAGTTTAGCTTTAGCCGCTTTAGAGATTTTACAACAAAAAGGTTGGCAGATATCACAAGAAGCCATTATCAACGGCATCGCCAAAACTAAATGGCTAGGACGAATGCAATGGACAACCTGGAGAAATCATAAACTATTAATTGATGGCGCTCATAACCCAGCAGCAGCTAAAGCCTTACGTGCGTATGTAGATAGTCTGGATATTCCCAAAGTTAATTGGGTAATGGGAATGCTTTCCACCAAAGAACATGCGGAGATTTTCCAAGCTTTACTGCGACCAAAGGACAGTTTATACTTAGCGCCAGTACCAGATCATAGTTCAGCCGATACAAGCGAACTCGCAAAACTAGCTCAGGAAATTTGCCCAGAATTGAGCTATTGCCAAACTTATCCAGATTTATTTTCAGCACTAGAAACAGCTGTTAGCGCGAATAATAATTTAGTCATTTTGTGCGGTTCGCTTTATTTGGTTGGGCATTTTTTAGCGATCGTAAATACCCCAAATTTTAACCAGCCGCCGACACCCTAACCCAGTCTCCTCTCGTCCGCTCGTTCCCAGTCTCAGACTGGGAATGCTCTTTAAGGAGGCTCTGCCTAGGCTACTGTTGGCTAAACACAATCAACTGGACGCAGCAGGATGAACTACTTCACTTAATGCTTCGTCAATCAATGCATCGCTGACACCTCGACGCTTTAAACTTGCGATCAATGCTGTCACTGTATCGCTCTCAAATCGTTCTAAATCAACGCGTAAACCTTGACCGATATAAGCACGAATTAATGGCTGATAACCCGAAAACCCCAACAATGGTGCGATTTTTTTTAGGTCTTCGACAACATCTTCAGGCATACGGATAGTAACGCTAGTCATAGGACGGTTTCGATCTAATCGCTGCTTTAGTGCTTCAACTTTCATACTCTGCCCTCTCCTGACGAGTTGCTTTACGTGCTGAAATAATCCGAATGACACTCTCTTCCCGCTCAATATGAACCACATACAGTAGATTCCACCGAGCATCCAGCCCAATCACAGCATCACGCGCTTCCTCATTACGGCTGGCATCAACGACAACTAGAAATGGGTCAAAAAATGCTTCAGCAGCTTGTTGAAAGGTAATTCCATCATGCTTTCTGGGATTAATCCGCGCTTTTTCGTCGTCCCATAAAAAGGTAATGTCATTGAGAACGAAGTACACATTCATGCTCTTTAGTATAGAGATAACGTATTTACAATGTCAATACGTTATCTCTAAAGACTGATTATTTTCAAGCGCGATACTCTGCCCGCCTTCGCGGGCTTTGTACGCACAACGCCCCAGGCTTCCAGCCTGAGGGCAGAAAATTCAACTTTTACTACTATTCCATTCCTGCGCCGCATCTTCAACAGCTTTATCTACCGTTTTCTCACCCAACATTGCCGCTTGCATATTCTCATAAATTGCCTTTTGCAGCTTATTAAAATCCTTCAAAGTCGGAGTTAAAATTTCTGCTTGTTGCAATTCTTTCGCACTCATCGCCCGCGCTTTTTCTAAAGTCGAAGCACTAGCCGGCACATCTTTAAAGTAGCTGTCAGACAGCGCTTTGGTAGTGGATGGTAGAACATTTGCCGCTTTAGCAAACGCTAACTGATTCTCATCATTAGTCACAAATAGCGCGAATTTAACAGCCGCATCTGGTTGTTTAGTGTCGCGGGGGATAACTATGTTCATCACAGCGACATTTTTCTTACCCGTTTCCCCTGTGATTTGCGGTGCAGTTGCCGAAACTTCAGCTATTTTCGGCGCATTTATCGCAATCTGCTTTAAAAACTCAGGACCACTAGCAAGTATAGCCGTTTCTCCAGCTTGGTACAAATCGATCGCATGACGATGACCTTGAGTTAACACCTCTTGTGGTAAAAGTTTCTTCTTGTACAAGTCTACCCAATATTGAAACGCCGCTTTCCCTTGGGGAGTGTTAAAAGCCGCTTTGCCTTCAGCATCTATCAAAGTCACCCCCATCTGCACCAAAGACTCAATTACCTCACCAGAATCTTGTGGTACGAAAGTTACAAAAAAAGCATATTTTCCAGTTTTTTCCTTAATTTGTTGAGCAAAAACTGCTAATTCCGTGTAAGTACTGGGTACTTTATTAATACTTAACTGTTTTAATAAAGCGGTGTTATAGATAGTTAGCCTCGTGGTGAGATACCAGGGAATCCCAAAACTCTTACCATTAAGTGTGCTTGCTTTCCATATATTTGGCAGATAGAAAGAGCGTGTTTCATTTGGGATTTTTGCATCCAAATTTAACCAAGCATTTCGTCCTGCAAGTTGAGATGCAAAATCTGGATTTAAATTCACAACATCAGGTGGCGTTTTTCCGGTTACAGCTGTTAAGATTTTGTTCTCCATCGCTGCCCAAGGCACATCAACCCAGTTAACCTTTATACCGGGATTTTGCGTTTGAAAAGTCGCAATTAGGCTTTGAAAGTAGTTAGTAAATTGAGGTTGGAGTTGCATTGTCCAAAACTCAATACTTGCCCCTGAAGAAGCTTGTTTTGTACTTGTGCCGACATTACCTGTTGTGCAGCTGACAATCCAACTGGTTAATAAGCCAAGCAGCACATAAACAGTCAATCGTTTTAATTTTTGAATTTGAATCATCGTGCTAGTTGATAGTTGTTGATTGATAGTTGTTGGTTGATAGTTATTGATTGATAGTTGTTGGTTGATAGTTGTTGGTTGATAGTCAACAATTATCGACTAACCACTAACCACTATCCACTACCCACTACCC
>CASBQA010000247.1 GCA_949127635.1 Nostocales cyanobacterium PMM_0069
TTAGTGAACATTATGTTTTGATTGATGCAGTATAATATAAATTTATCTAATCTCATTGCTTGAATAATTTACTAATCCTCCTATCGCGTTTTATTGAGTTTTTCAGCAAGCCCTATTTAATTGATAGATAACATACAGGTCTGTATCATGTCAATAGAGATATAAAATTGGAAAATTCAATGCCAAAGACTCGTGTCAAGGCTAAACCAGATGAACCAAAGCCGACATTAAGAGAACATATTTTGGATATTGCCGATGAACTTTTTTATCGGCAGGGAATTCGAGCAACTGGAGTGGATACCATTATAGCCAAGTCTGGGGTGGCGAAAACAACGCTATATCGATATTTTCCGTCTAAGGATGATTTGGTGGTAGCATATTTAGAACGCCGCAATCAACGCTTTTGGAAATTGATGGAAACAGAAATTGCCAAGCATCCTAATCAGCCTGGTGAAAAATTATTGGCAGTTTTTAAATGGTTAGATGAACTATTGGCAAAACCAGATTGTTTGGGTTGTCCGTTTTTAGTCACAACATCAGAATTTGCCGAATTAGATTATCCAGGACATCAAGTTTCTATCAAGCACAAAGAAGCGGTACGATCAAGGCTGATTGAATTAGCTCAAGAAGCTGGTGCAACTAATTCCCGTGAACTTGGGGCAAATTTACTTTTGCTGCTTGATGGCGCATTTGCACAACGGCGGTTATTTGGTACAGTTGCGGAAGTATCTTTAGAAAAAGCAGCAGCTACACTAATTAATGCGTACTTACCTACATAAAACTTAATATTTACTAAACTGAGAAAATAAAGTAAAAATATGGCTGCAAAAATCCCCGTTACCGTGATTACAGGCTTTTTAGGTAGTGGTAAAACTAGCCTAATTCGCCATTTACTACAAAATAACCAAGGTAGACGCATCGCTGTTTTAGTTAACGAATTTGGCGAACTTGGGATTGATGGCGAATTGTTGAAATCCTGTGAAATTTGCCCAGAAGATGGCGATAGTAATATTTTTGAATTAACCAACGGCTGTTTATGTTGTACTGTACAGGAAGAATTTTACCCGACGATGCTGGAGTTAATTAAGCGTCGCGATCGCATCGATTGTATTTTGATTGAAACTTCTGGTTTAGCCTTACCAAAGCCGTTAATCAAGGCTTTTCGCTGGCAAGAAATCCGCAACGCTGCTACAGTTGATGCGGTAATTACGGTAGTTGATTGTGCAGCAGTCGCAGCAGGCACATTCGCCAGCAACCCGGAAGCAGTAGCAGCGCAACGCCAAGCTGATGATAGTTTAGAACATGAAACACCATTGCAAGAGCTGTTTGAAGACCAACTTGCTTGTGCTGATTTAGTGGTGTTAAATAAAACCGATTTGGTGGATGATGAGACAAAAGCGCAAGTTGAAGAGTTTATTAAACGAGAATTGCCGAGAGTAGTCAAGATTGTGGAAAGCGATCGCGCTAAACTAGATCCATCTATATTATTAGGATTGCACGCTGCCGTCGAAGATAATTTAGATAGTCGTCCCAGTCATCACGATAGCGAAGAAGAACACGAACACGACGAAGAAATTATCTCAACTCACGTAATTTTAGACCGCGCTTTTGATCCAGAAAAATTACAACAGCAGTTGCAAGCGATCGCACAACAGCAAGAAATATACCGAATTAAAGGCTTTGTTGCAGTCCCTAACAAAGCCATGCGCTTAGTCATGCAAGGTGTCGGAACCCGATTTGATCAATTTTACGATCGCTTGTGGCAACCTGAAGAACCAAGACAAACCCGCTTAGTTTTCATCGGTCGTGACTTGAAATCCTCAGAAATAGAATCACAACTCGTAGCGTTGTAGAGACACGAAATTTCGCGTCTGTTATTCTCCCCCCACTTCTCTACTTCCCCACCACTATGATAATCTCTCAACTATTCGACGGTGCAAATATTTTCGTTTTGCCTTTTTGGGCATTGATGATTCTATTACCAAATTGGAAAGTAACGCAACGGGTAATGGAATCATATTTACCCTTTGTAGCGTTAGCAGGAGTGTATTTGTATTTATTTATTAGCAGCATTACACCAGAAAATGCCCAAGCGTTATCGAATCCCCAATTAGCTGATATTGCCCGATTTTTTGCGGATGAAAAAGCCGCTGCAACAGGTTGGATTCATTTTCTGGTGATGGATTTATTTGTCGGTCGCTGGATATATTGGGAAGGACAGAAAACAGGTATTTGGACAATCCATTCTTTAGCGCTGTGTTTGTTTGCTGGTCCTTTAGGATTACTTTCTCACATCTTTACTTATTGGATTGCAAAGAGATTTTCTGTGAGTTCTGATGAAGCGGCGATCGCAGAAAAAGCCATTTAATTAAAAAGCAATTGCAACACACAAAATTGCTAATATCGAGTTAGGTTCATGACTTACCCCTCTCCTTAATAAGGAGAGGGGAGATAAAGCACAGCTTTATCGGGGTGAGGTTCTTGGTTTAAGCTTATGCTTTTTGATAGTTTGCATCAACCCAACAACGTGGGATACTTTCACCTGAGGGAAAAACTAAGTTTTCTTTTTTAATAGGTTCAGGGTCTTGTTCTTCTTCACCTTGTTGTTTTTGTCCGTGAATAACATCATTGTTCGGGTCTATTAATTCCTCAATTTTGAGAACTTCTACCAAACTTCCTGTATCTTTGACTTGTAAAAGCATTGAATTAGCCTCCTGAAATTGAATTGACAATTTACTGCAAGTTTATGACTCAACTTGCACGCATCTGCGCTTATTTGAATTGTTTAAACTCCCTTTTATTTGGGATTGCTTGTAATCGCAAGCAAGTCTAATTCACAATCCAAATTCTATTAGTGAATGCTTGCTAAAAGCTGATTCGACTAATTTCTCAGCCGTATATATGCTTGTCTGGGTTTGTATATAATGTTCTCATTCATGTAGGAAAAAGTTACCCTATTTATAGAGGCTTTTTGCATGGAAACCAGACAAGCTACGGAAAATTAAAATTCGCTCTGATATTTTTCCAAGATATCTACAAGGTTAACTTGGCATTGTAGCGGCAATAAATCAATTAAAGGTAGTTCGCGTTTACCACCGCCAATTTTTATGGGGATGGATTCCAAAACTTTTATTACTTGGTCTTCATTTACAGAATGAGAGGTCAGTAAAGGATACATCTTTTCTGCAACAACGGTGTGCAGCTTGGCATTTGATAGAAAAAGATGCCACTTGGCAATATCTATATATATGTTTTCGCCTATTTCCGAAGCTAGGGCTTCTAGTATTTCTGTAGTATTAGTTTTAGCCATATAAATGACCCCACATAAGGATCGCGAAATCTCAAGCTAATTATTATTATTGCTCAATTATCCGCCTTAATTCTACTGCCACAAGATACAATCGCCCTAGCTGTTGATTATGTCTTCAGGTGGACTTTGGTGGTGTTTGTGAGTAATCGGCGATCGCACTAATATAAATTAGATGCGCCAATAATACTACTGCCCAACCTGCTGTTAACCAAGGCAGCCACTCCCAAGTTGCTGCTTTGAAGTTGTGAAAAAACCACAAACCAGAGTTTATCGGTGCGAAAATCGCCACATGCATGGCAAAGTTCATCCTGTCATCTAGCTTACGGTAATCTGGGTCATTGCGATCGGGTTGACGAGGCCAACGAGGAGGCATAATTGTTTGTTACAGATTTTAATAAAATTGCTTTCTGATTAATTTTAGAATTATTCTGGGTGTTATTGCTGTCCACCCAACAAAATAATAAAACGTATAAAGGCGATCGCCGTATTCCTATGAAAAAGAATGTAGAGACGTAGCAGTGCTACGTCTAATCAAGGGTTCTGAATAACGCATATTTAAATTCGGTCGATGTCTAATCACCTGAATCAATTATTTTTGCAGAAAATAATCTCCTGATTTGCCCCCCATCTTACTCACCAACCGAATTGATTCAATTTGAATCGACTTTTCTAAAGCTTTCGCCATATCATACAACGTTAGAGCCGCAACGGAAACAGCGGTTAAAGCTTCCATCTCTACCCCTGTTTCCGCTTTGGTTTTAACTGTGGCATAAATTTGATAACCGGGCAGTTGCGGATCGGGTACAATCTGCACTTCAATTTTTTGCAGTGGCAAAGGATGACACAAAGGAATCAAATTAGATGTCTGTTTCGCTGCCATAATGCCCGCTAACCTCGCAGTTCCCAACACATCTCCTTTGGGAGCATTTCCGGCTTCAATCGCTCTGAAAGTTTCGCTTAACATCCGCACGTTGGCTGTAGCTACGGCTTGACGGATTGTGGCTGCTTTACTAGATACATCTACCATCTGGGAGCGTCCGTCAGGATCTAGATGGGTTAAGTTGTGAGAATTATCTAAAAATTTATCTTGCGTCATTTGGTTGGGGTATGCTATGATTAATTACTGTTAGGGTGTGTAGCTCAGTGGACTAGAGCACGTGGCTACGGACCACGGTGTCGGGGGTTCGAATCCCTCCTCGCCCGTTATGAAAAACGCAAAATTAAGAATGAGGGAATAAAGTCCCTCATTTTTAGTTTTTAATCGGATTTAAGGCGTAGACATCTGGAATGCGACCGATCGCAAACCGAAAAGAATTGGCTAAGTCTTTGCCAGACATGGTGATGAAAATCACAAATGCTAGAAAAACAAGCATTGCCGCATAACCAAACATATCGCGGTAGCCTACTTGATCGGCAATCGAACCGAGAACAGGACCTGCGATCGCTATTCCCATATCTAATCCTGCAAGACATACAGCAAATATTCGCCCTCTTTCTTGGGGTGAGGCGCGATCGGCTACCATTGTAGAAATCATCGGCAGGAGAGTCCCAGCACCAGCACCTTCAATAATTGCTGCTAATAGAAAAGTTTGGGCGCTATTTGCTTTCCACAGCAATATCATCGCTATCGTGTAAATAAGTAAGCTGATGGTAATAAATAAACCACGACCAAAGCGATCGCTTGCTCGACCTGTGAATAAGCGTACACTAAAACTAGCGATCGCTCCAGCGGTGTAAAACAATCCTGCATTTAAATCGACTCCAGTTGATTTGATAAACAACGGCGCAAAGGTATGTAAAGTACCAAAAGCCAAACCAATCAACAACATAACTACAGCGGGAATTCTGACTCTGGGACTAATCAATATTCGCCACAATTGATTATCATTATCTTCTCCTGGTTCACTAGTTTGAATTGGTGGATTAACTATTGCTAACAAACATAACGCTGCCAAGCCACCGAATGCCCCTGCTGAGAGAAATAACGCCGTATAACCAGCCCCAGCTTGTAAATAACCGCCGATCGCAGGTCCGATTGCCAAACCGATTGGAGTTACCAGACTCATATTACCAATGACTTCACCGCGATTTGTTTCATCTGACAAGTCTGCTACCAGCGCTAAGTAGCCGGTGGTAAAAGCCGCAATACTAATGCCGTGAAAAGCACGCAGCAACATTAATAAAGGAATCGATTTTACTACCAAAAAACCAAAAGGTGCGATCGCTGCTACTAGTGTACCAATCAGCAAGACAATCTTACGACCTCGCCGATCCGCCGTCTTTCCCAACCAAGGACGAGATAGCAACAGTCCGATGGCGAAACTACCCATAACAATGCCAATTTGCTGCTTGGTTGCGCCCATATCCTCAACATAAAGCGGTAGCGTTGGTAGTAACGAACCCATACTAGACCAGAATAATAAACCTGCTGTAAATAAAATCAGCAGGCTTCGCCGCAATCGGGCATCAAATGTGCGAAATAGTTTCACGGTAGATGCAAGTTAATGTTGAGTTTTTTTAAGCTTTCGGTGCTGTTGGTCAATTCTAACGTTTTATGAAGTAGTGCGACGTGATGGGACCAGAGTGCGATCGCTCTCTATCAAAACGCTAAAATGCGGAATAACAAAGCGAATCTGTTATTCGATTAAGTTTTTTAACAACGTTAGGACTTACGCACTCGTTACGAGAAAACAACACTTAGATAGGTGCTTCCTCACGTCGATAGGGACGGAAATACGTAGTCGGTGCGTAAGTCCTGAAGGTCATAAAGCAATACCGTTCAGTTAAGGATTGATCCTTCCTACAGCAGATTGCGTTGTTATGAAATACATGTAGAGACGTAGCAATGCTACGTCTCTATAGGGTTTTGGGTTTTACGTATTTACCTCATCTACCTGAAATTTGCTGTAACCCTAGCCCTAGAGATTTGTGTGGAAAATAATCAAGGTTTTGCCGAACGCCGTAAAAAAGGTAATAAATCTTCTAAAACCGTTTCATGGTAATGTTCTTGAGGATAATGCCCGACGTTATTAAGTTTTATTAATTCGGCATTAGATACAGAATCGGCAAAATTTTGTGCTATATCCACAGAAAGCCAAGGGTCAATCATTCCCCATTGAATTAAAATTGGCTGTTGCCATTCTTTAAAGCCAGATTCTATTTCGGTCATTGCTGGCTGAAGTTGTAAATTGCGGATAGTTGATAAAAGTCCTCTTCCAGCAGAGGAACTTTTCAAATATGGTTTTCGATAAATATCTAAATCTTTCTCATCGATGACATAACGACAACCACCTTCTAAAGTTCTATCAACTAATAAAGGGTCTTGGGTCATCATTTCACCTGCTAGAGGTAAACCCAATTGTTGAATTTTCCAAGGTAATTTTGCTGCACTAGTAATCGGTGTGTTGATGATAGCTATGTTGGCAATTTGTTCTGGATATCGCAAAGCGTATTGTAAGCCTACAGAACCTAAAAATCCTTGGACAACTAAAGAAAAACGTTGTAATTCTAATGCTTGGATAAATCCTGATAAAGCTGTAATAAATGCATCTGGGGTGTAAGCAAAGTCTCTTTTTTCAGGTTTGGATGAAAAACCATAACCAATCCAATCTGGGGCGATCGCTCTTGTACCCTGTTTCGCTAAAGCTGGTAAAATATTACGCCAACTGTAACTTTGCGAAACTATGCCATGTAGTAATAATACAGGCAATAAGTCTGTTTGACCAATTGGTTCAGCTTCGCGATAAAACCATTCTAGGGAATTTACGGTTATTTTATGTTCTTGTATTGACATTAATAAAAGTCTCACGCAAAGGCGCAAAGACGCAAAGTAGTTTTTATTAAGATTAGGAATCAATCGTTGGAAATAATCATCTCACGAATTGCGTATGCTGTTGCGGGTGCTAATAAAACGCCGTTGCGATAGTGTCCGGTGGCGAGGAGAATGTTATTAAAGCCTGGTAGTTTGCCTATAATTGGTGCGGGTCGTTTTTCGGGACGAGGACGCAATCCCGACCAGGTACGGTTAATTGTGGCTGATGCTAATTCTGGACAAAAGGCGATCGCTTGAGTTAAAGCTTGCTTCAATAGTTCTTCATCAGGCGGTATTTCATGGGTATCATTGGAAAACTCCACGGTCGCACCGATCCAATAATCACCGTTACCTACTCTTACTATGTGAACATCATCACCTGTAATCACTGGTTGAAAGTCTGACTTTCCTAAAGGATGTCTTAAGCTTAGTTGCAAAGCTTGCCCCAACACAGGGCGGATATCAATCATTTGGTTTAATTGTGCTGTCAAAAGTGATGAACCCAATCCAGCAGCGATTACAAACCAATCAGCAGTAATTTTACCCTCTGTCGTCTCAAGTTCATTGCATGAATTCGCAAAAGTTTGACTTCCGTTGACAGTAACACCAAATTTAAAAGTAACGCCGTTGCGTTGAGATGCATCAACCAAAGCTAAAGTTAAAGCTGTTGGGTCAATTTGGCGGTCTTGGGGAGAATAAATAGCACCAGTAATATTATCGTTATTTACTTGGGGACACATTGACTTTAATTTCGCTACGTCCCAAACTTCCAGATTCCAGTTTTGAGAAGAGCGAATTTCCGCGAGCTTTTGCCAATCGGCTAAATTATCTTCTTGCAAGCAAAGCTTAAGAATTCCTTGACGATTAAAAGGAATTTTGCGATTTGCGATCGCTTCTAGTTCCGGAATTAAAGTTTCATAACGTTGAATACTAGAAGATCGCATTCGCCACGCATTACCCTTAATTTTATGGCTAATCGCGCCCATCAAAACGCCTAATGCCGCACCTGTAGAGGCTTGCGCGGGTGGTTGTTTGTCGATGACGGTGATTTTGAGGTTTTGAACTTGACTGAGTTCATAGGCGATCGCCGCCCCAACAATACCACAACCGATAATGACTACGTGACTCATTGCTTTTTCATAAGTTAGGAATGGGGTAGAGACGTTCCTTTCGGAACGTCTCTACGGGAGTTAGGAGTCAAAAGTCAAAAGTCAA